>JBDSVN010000001.1:0-6372 GCA_039927175.1 Lysobacteraceae bacterium
ATCGGTGCCGTCCCTCGCAAGCAGAGGAAGATGTTGCTGCATTTTGCGGTTCCTCCCCCTGCGTGGCGGGGGAAGGTGCCGAAGGCGGAAGGGGGCGCTTGTTCTGCGTTTCCAGGCACGTGCCGGATAACGTGAAGCACTACACTGGTGTCGCCCGCCGCAGCACAAGCGCACCGCATGACAAATATCGCAGCAACCGATGCAGATCCGGACGATCCGTGGCGTTGGCTCGAAGACATCACCTCGGCTACATCGCTGGATTGGGCCCGCGCACGTAATGTGGAAACTCGCGTACAGCTTGCGTCCGATCCGCAATTCGACGCCCTGCGCTCAAGCATTCTTGCAATGCTCGATTCGGATGCGCGCATCCCGATGGTCGAGAAGATCGGCACGCATTACTACAACTTCTGGCAGGACAAGGATCACCAGCGCGGCATCTGGCGGCGCACTACGCTGGACGAATATCGTAAAGCCGATCCTGCCTGGGAACTCGTGCTCGATATCGATGCACTCAACGTCGCCGAAAGCACGAATTGGGTCTGGCATGGCGCGCAGGTATTGAAGCCGCGTGATCCGACGCAACCACATCGGCATTGCCTGATCGCGCTCTCGCACGGCGGTGCCGATGCCGATGTCACCCGTGAATTCGACCTGATCACGAAACAATTCGTCGTCGATGGTTTCCAGCGCGCCGAAGCCAAGGGCAGCTTAACCTGGAAGAATGAGGACACCGTTTACATCGGCACCGATTTCGGGGACGACAGCATGACGACGTCTGGCTATCCGCGTATCGCCAAGGAATGGAAGCGCGGCACGCCGATGGATACTGCGACGGTCGTGTACGAAGGGCTGCCAGACGATCTCGTGATTCATGCCTATCGCGATCACAGTCGCAGCTTCGAGCGCGATTTCGTCAGCCGCGCGTTGAGTTTCTACATCGACGAATTGTATCTACGTGATGCCCAGGGAAAACTCACCAAGGTCGACGTACCCGACAGCGCGAAGAAAATCGTGCATCGCGGATGGCTGTTGCTCGAACTGCGCGAGCCGTGGACAACGGACGCAACGACATGGCCGAGCGGCGCATTGATCGCAACCCGTTTCGACGATTTCATGACTGGCAGTCGCGATTTCCGCGCAGTGTTCGTGCCAACACCCAGCACATCGCTCGCGAGCTTCAGCTTCACGAAGAACCATCTGCTGCTGAACATCCTCGACGACGTGAAAAGTCGCATCGATGTCGCGACGCCCGACGCACAAGGCTGGACGCATCGGCCGCATGAAGGCGCGCCGGCGTTCGGCACGATCACCGTCGAAGCAGTAGACGACGAGGAATCCGACGCGTATTTCATGACCGTCACCGATTACCTGACGCCAACGACGTTGTATCTCGGCGAAGTCGGCAAGCCTCCGGAAGCAGTCAAATCCACGCCGGCATTCTTTGATGCATCGGAACTGGAGATCGCGCAACACTTCGCGACGTCGAAAGATGGAACGCGGATTCCGTACTTCATGGTGGCGCCAAAAAACCTCACGTTCGATGGCAGCCATCCGACGCTGCTCTATGGTTACGGCGGTTTTGAAGTCTCACTGACGCCGGCCTACAGCGGTGGCGTTGGTCGCGCGTGGCTGACTGAAAACGAGAACACCTCGGGTCGCGTGTTCGTCGTTGCGAACATTCGCGGCGGCGGCGAATACGGCCCGCGCTGGCATCAAGCTGCGCTGCGCGAAAACCGCTTGCGTGCGTACGAAGATTTCGCGGCAGTCGCCGAAGACCTGATCGCGCGCAAGGTCACTTCGCCGCAACGTCTCGGCATCCAGGGAGGCAGCAACGGCGGCCTGCTGGTCGGAAACATGCTCACTCTGTATCCGCGGTTGTTCGGCGCGGTCGTCTGCCAGGTGCCGCTGCTCGACATGAAACGCTACAGCCACTTGCTGGCTGGCGCGTCGTGGATGGCCGAGTACGGCGACCCCGACACGGACGATTGGAATTTCATTCGCACGTTCTCGCCGTATCAGAACGTGCGTCCTGACATAACGTATCCGCCGGTGTTGTTCATGACCTCGACCCGCGACGACCGCGTGCATCCCGGCCACGCGCGCAAGATGATGGCGCGCATGCGCGAACAAGGCCATGACGTGGCGTACTACGAAAACATCGAAGGTGGCCACGGCGGTGCGGCCGATAACGGCCAGCAGGCAACGATGTCGGCGCTGTCCTGGACGTTCCTCAAGCACAAACTCTGTGCGGATGTTGCAGCGTCACCTGCAGGCTAAGCGCAACATCGCTCTACCAATGTATTCCATGCAGCTTGTCGCGAGTGGCCTGGTCGGCAGGCTTGGCGACCAGGCCACCATCGGAACTGAGCAGCAGATCGAACTGCCCGCCGTCGACCATCGGCAAATAGGCGCCGCTGCCGAAATCAGCATCCACGAAGGGCAGCCACGCAGGAAATTGGCGCTTGAGCGTCCACAGATCCAGCGCGCCGGATTCGGTCAGGTCGAACAGGCTGCGCGTTGCCTCGCGCTCCTTTGCGATATCGAGATAGCGTCCGCTGATGCGCTCGAGGCGATACAGCGGCGGCACGCCGGCCAAACGCGCCGGCATCTGCCAGCGCACCACTCGCGCGTCCACTTCCCACTGATCGCCATGCAATTCAAACACGCGTGGTTCGCCCGCCTCCGGCGTCAGCGTCGCGGTAAAATGTTGCGGGCCGACTTGCTTCAACGCAATGTGCGCCACCGCCACATCGGCGTGCAGACGGCTGTAATTATGGATGGCCAACGCCAGCACCCCCAGGGCCAATGCAATCAGCAGGAATCCGCAACCCGACACGACGCGCAGAAAGCGCCCGAATCCTTTACTGCGCCGATTGCGGCCGATCAGTGCGAGCGCGATCAAGGCCGCGAGCAGCGCCGGAATTGCGAGGATCAGGGTGGGCGTCATGCCGGTTCCTTCTTCGGTTTCACGGACTATACTGCGCGCATGAAAACGACCTTGCGCATCCTGCTGATCGCCGCCCTGCTCACGCTCGCCGCCTGTGGCAACAAGGGCGCGCTGGTGCTGCCGGACAAGCCCGCGCCCAGCGCGTGATGGCCGCAAACTTTCGCTTCTCGAAAATGCACGGCGCCGGCAACGACTTCGTGCTGGTCGACCTGCGAAATGATACGCCGGCACCGGACGTGCGCACGCTGCGCCTGTTGGCCGATCGTCATCGCGGCGTCGGCTGCGACCAGGTGCTCACCATCGAACCACCGCACAGCGCGCAGGCGATCGCCGCGTACCGCATCTGGAATGCCGACGGCACGCCTGCGCAGCAATGCGGCAACGGTGCGCGTTGCGTGGCGGCGTGGTTAAGACGGGATGCGGCGGTGAGCGATACACATTTCGTGCTTGACAGTCCATCCGGAACGCATGCCGTTGATGCGCATGCCGACGACGATTTCACGATCGCGATGGGCAATCCCGATTTTGCGCCCGCAAGCATTCCGCTGCTGGTGGATGTTGAGCGCTCGCTGTACTCACTTGATGTGCATGATGAACCGATCCTGTTCGGCGCGGTGTCGATGGGCAATCCGCATGCGCTGATCGAGGTGACGGATGTCGCCGCTGCGCCAGTGCACAAACTCGGTGCAGCAATCCAGGCGATGCGCGAATTTTCCGACAGCGTCAACGTTGGTTTCGCGCAGGTCATCGCGCCGGATCGCATCAAGCTGCGCGTGTTTGAGCGCGGCGTCGGCGAAACCCTTGCTTGCGGCAGCGGCGCTTGCGCGGCGGTCGCGATCCTCGTGCGGCAAGGCTGTGTGGATCGCGATGTCGCGGTCGAACTTCCCGGCGGCACGTTGCGCATTGCATGGCCGCGCGACGACGCGCCGATCAGCATGCGCGGCCCGGCCACATTTGTTTTCGAAGGAGAGTGGAATCCATGAGCGGCAGTCACGACAGCATTGGTCCCAACGAAGTCGCGGCATTCCTGCGGCGCAATCCACGTTTTCTTGACGACTATCCCGATCTCGCGCTCGGCCTGGTCGTGCCGCGCGAGGAAGGCCGCGCGACATCGCTGGCGAGTTACCAGCTCGACGTGCTGCGCGACAAGAACCGCGAGCTCAACAAGCGCCTGCTGGAACTGTTCCATACCGCGCAGGACAACGAGCGCCTCACTGTGCGCACGCACCAGCTCACGCTCGCGTTGATGCGTGCGCGCACTCCCGCGGAAACGCTGACGGCGATGGTCGCCAGCCTCACCGAGGATTTCCAGGGCGATCTCGTGCGCGTGCTGTTGCACGACCACGTCGATGGGCTCGATGGCGCCGAATGGCTGCAGGCATTGCCGCGCGATGCGGCGTTGTTGATGCCGTTCGCGGATTTCTTCAAGAACGACGAACCGCTGTGCGGTCGCCTGCAACAGGACAAGCTCGATGTGCTGTTCGGCGCACGCGTGCACGAGGTGCAATCCTGCGCGCTGCTGCCGCTCGGCGAACACGGCGTGATCGCGGTCGGCAGCCACGATCCGAACCGTTTCTATCCAGGCATGGGCACGCTGTTCCTGCGCTTGATGGGCGATACGCTGGTCGCCGCGCTGGGTCGCTACGACGACTGATGCGATAGACGCGCCATGACCGCTGCCGACAAGAGCACGCTGCATGTCGAACGCGACGCGTTCCTCGCGCACCTGGCGGTCGAGCGGCGGATGTCGGCGCACACGCTCGATGGTTATGGCCGCGACCTCGCGGCCCTGTGCGACTGGCTGGATGCGCGCGGCATCGCTGCGTGGACGACACTCGATGGCGAAACCCTGCGCGCGTTCGTCGCCGCAGAACATCGACGCGGGCTCGGCGCGACCTCATTGCAACGACGCCTGTCTGCATGCCGCAGTTTTTTCGCATGGCAATTGCGCCGCGGCATGTTGCAGGCGAATCCGGCGACTGGCCTGCGCGCGCCGAAAGCGCCGCGTAAATTGCCCGAGGTGCTCGATCCGGATGAAATGACGCGGTTGGTCGAAGTGCCCGACACTGACGCGATCGGCAAGCGCGATCGCGCACTGCTCGAACTGATGTATTCGTCTGGATTGCGCTTGGCCGAAGTGTGCGGATTGTGCTGGCGCGAACTTGATCTCGATGCCGGCATGGTGCGCGTCACCGGCAAGGGCTCGAAGATGCGGATCGTACCGGTCGGTCGCCACGCTTGCGCCGCGTTGCTTGCATGGCGCGTGGACGCCGGCTCGAAGAACAAGCAATCCGCGCCCAATGCGATGCACGCCGATGCAGAACGCCCTGTATTTCCCGGACGTGGCGGCGCACCGATCAGTCCGCGCGCAATCCAGCTGCGCCTGCGCCAACTCGCGCAGCAACAAGGCATCTGGAAGCGCGTGCATCCACACCTGCTGCGACACTCATTCGCAAGCCACGTGCTCGAATCATCCGGCGACCTGCGCGGCGTGCAGGAACTGCTCGGTCACGCCGACATCGCCACCACGCAGATCTACACGCACCTGGATTTCCAGCATCTGGCAAAGGTTTACGACGCAGCGCATCCGCGAGCGAAGCGGAAGTCGTAGGATCACAGCGTGCGGACTATTGCGGATGGATCCAGAGTCATGGCGCTGTCGACTGTCGGTAAAACACCAGTCACTCGCCTGTCCGATCGGACTGCCACATAGCTGCCATTAGCGTATTAGGCGAAGCAGGCTTTGCTGTGTCATTTCATGAAGGCCAGAACCGCATTCCTGCATGCCATACCCTCGTGTTCGAGTGCAAGAATGATCACATTGCAGAGCCAATTACTCGCAGGCGACGCATGGCCGCTGTATTGACGCATTGCATCCGCATGTCGGAGCACTGCTTGATCCGGGTGGGATCGATGGAGCAGGCAGGAGAGATGGATGAGGTGCCCTTCAGAAAGCCAGACCTACGGCTGGCTGATGGCCGATTGAAGCGGAGCCTTGAAAGAAATTGAACGAAACGCACTGAGCCAAAGAATGACTCCCGCTCCCAGACAACCCAACGGATATGCCGGACCACCAACTGGATACAATGGATACGCTGCCGCGACAAGGACCAATCCCAAGCCCGTTAGATAATGCGGCTTGTAATTGAACACCACCGCTAGCGGGAAGAAATGAAGCCCCACGATCGAAATGATTGCCGGGGTGATCCATTGGCCGTGGCCCATCTTCTGCAATACGTTGATAGCCACAATGATGACGATCCATTGCCCAATGTTGATGATGTTGAATAGGCGCCCGCTGCGCAGCCTCTCCGGCGAGGATGCTTGCGCGAGGTAGGCGCTCTTGTGGGCGCGATATTGCTTGATGCAGATCCATAAAAGGATTGCAGTCAGCAGGCCGATGGGAGCGAGAATGCTGGTCCGAA
>JBDSVN010000002.1:0-5525 GCA_039927175.1 Lysobacteraceae bacterium
GAAGCAATCGCCGCAGCTGCCAAACTTGGCAAGCTCGTTGCCGGCAATTACCGCGTGGAATACGTTGAAAGGCCGATGACGCCGTTCGAAAAAATCTTTTCCGGCCTTAGCGGAAATTCGAACGCGCGCGCTTTGCTCGCGGCTACCGGATTGCGCGGTCTGTTCATTCCCGCGAGCACGCAAGACGAGCTCGCGCATGGGCTGGATTGGCTCGCCGCGCAAAAAGGCAAACCATTTAGTGCGATTGCGCACTGCTTCTGCGGACTCTAGCGAAATCAGCTCATCTTGAAGTGAAGCTTCGTGCGACATGCCATTTGCGGCATGTCGCGGAGGCTTTTTTTCAGCCACCATTGGTCTGCTGATCGATGTCCTTGTCCTGCTGTTCCTTGGCTTTCTTGACCCCGTCATCGACCGCCTTGGCGCGATTGAGCGGGCGCTGCATTGCGTCGCGCAATTCGGTGTGGCTGTCCTGCGCGGCGGGCTTGTCGGCTATGGCTGGCGGCGGATCGTCGCTGCAGCCGGCCAGCAAAGCGCTCGCTGCGAGCGGCAACAGGAGAAAACGAATGGCATGCAGCATGGCGGCATCCTCGTGGCGGTGTACGCGGCTATGCTAGCGCAGACGATGATGGAGTGATGGCAATGGCGAATCCGCGCTGGCGGCTGGATGGGCAAACGGCATTGGTGACCGGTGCGAGTGCTGGCATCGGGCAGGCGATCGCGCGCGAGCTGCTCGGCTTCGGTGCCGACGTGCTGCTGGTCGCGCGCGATGCCGATAACCTGGAAAGCGTGCGCACTGAGCTCGAGGACGAATTTCCCGAACGCATCGCCCGCGCATTCCCCTGCGATCTCGCCGACGAGGACGCGCGCCGCGAACTGTTCGACTGGATCGAGGATCTCGATTGCGGATTGCACATCCTTGTCAACAACGTCGGCACCAACCAGCGCAAGCCGACGATGGATTACGCCGATGCCGAGTGGCGCGCGCTGTTCGAGTTGAACCTGTTCGCATCCTTCGAGTTGTGCCGTTATGCGTACCCGTTGCTGACGAAACATCCGGCATCGAGCATCGTCAACATTGGCAGTGTGTCCGGTGCGACGCACGTGCGCACCGGTTCGCCGTACGACATGACCAAGGCCGCGCTGCACCAGCTCACCAAAAACCTCGCCTGCGAATGGGCCGAGGATGGCGTGCGCGTGAATTGCGTCGCGCCCTGGTACATCCGCACGCGGCGCACCTCGCCGATGCTCGCCGATCCGGAATACTACGATGATGTCGTCCAGCGCACGCCGCTTGGGCGCGTTGGTGAACCCGAGGAAGTCGCGTCAGCAGTGGTGTTCCTGTGCCTGCCCGCAGCGAGCTACATCACTGGCGAATGCGTGGCAGTGGATGGCGGATTTTTGCGGTATGGATTTTGAGTTGCCTAGGACTTGAAATGCACGCGCATCAGTTGTCCCGACATTCGCCGCGCATTTGTTCGGCCAGCCCCTCGCGCTCACGTTCGTAGTTCGCGCGCTCGACGGGTTGCGCGTTGAAGATCAGGGTGCCGAGTGCATCGTCGCGAGCATGCATGCGACGGCATATTTCGGCCTGTGGCAGGCGCACGCAGGTGTCCTGCACATACATCATCGCTGGATACGCGAAGCTGCCATGCGGCAGACGGCCCGTACGCGGCACCGATGATCGCGCTGGCGTGCTTGCGCCGACATTCGCGAAAGGATCGCCGTAACCAAGCGTCCAGAACGGCACATAGCGACCTTCTGGAACACCGGTCTGGCTCAGGTAGGTCTCGCCGGTGTCCGGATTCCGGCATTCGTACAATGGTTGCGGATCGTGCACGTGCACGATGCGGATTTCGGTGGGTGGAGGAGCCGGAGTTGGCGTTGCTGCGATTTGCGGCGGGCGCGGCGGCGGATCTTGCGGACGCTGCATTTCGCGCACTTGCTGGCGTGTGTTGGTCGGACACCGAGAATCCTGGAGGCTGACCTTGCCTGCGGGATCGACGCAGCGATAAATCGTCACATCGTCGGCGTGTGCCGCGTTCGCGGAGATGAGCCCTACGATCAGCAGCAAGCCGGGCAGGACGCGGTGGTGAGACAAGGACGCCATGCGCGGATTCTGCGCCGTCGATCGCTCCGGCAACAGTCGCGGCTGTTGCTGCGTTTCCTGCGATTCAGCGACTTGAAATCCTGCCCGATCAGCGCCCGCAGGTCGCAAACAACATCGAGGTCAGATCCTGTTCCTCGGGTGCGTAAGTCGCGCGCTCGCTGGGTTTGGCCGCATAGATCTGCTTGCGCAGTGCGTCGCGACGCACTGCGAAACGCTCGCACGCCTGCTGCGGTGGAAGCCGCGTGCACTGGTCGGCAACCCATTGGCCGGCGCCTGCCCCGGCTGGTGGCGGCGTGGGATCGGGCACAGGCTCGTCGGATTCCACGGAGGTGTTCTCGATCGGACGCACCAGCGATCCGCTTGGAAGCATCTTGACCTGCGCCGCTGCGGGGGCGGCATCGGCGTCGGGATCGACCGGCTGCAGCACCCATTGCTTGCCGGGAACGCCATCGCGACTTTCGAAAGTCGAACCATCGGCGCGCATGCATTCCCAGAGCGGGTAGGGTTCATTCGGACCGTGCATCGCACTGCGAGGCGCCACTGGAACGATTGTGGTGGAAACCGGTCGCGCCACCGGCGCAGGCGTGGGGCTCGGCGCGGTTCCGACCTGACGTTGTACGTCGATCTTGCGTTGCGTTGCGCCTTTCGGACATGGACTGCCCTGGATACTGATGCCATCGGTGGACTCGCAGCGATACAGCACGCCTTGCGCGTGCGCGTTGCTGGTGATGCATGCCAGGATCACGAGGATGGGTACGAGAATGGATGGATGCATGGGTCGATTCTGCGTGGTGGCCAGCGCAAGCGCCAGCGGTGCTGTGTTCAGTTCCACGCCTTGGATGTTTGGGTTTGCAGACAGCGCACCCGATAATAGCGATATGACGAATCACGCTCCCACCGACACACCAGCAAATGACGAACACGGCAAAGGCTTCGTATTTCCGGGCGTATTCGAGATCACCGCACTCGGGCCGGCTTCGACTAACCTTGATACTGAAATTCCACGCCTGCTGGCGGCTGCGGGATTGATCGTTCTGCATGAAACCGTGAAATTGCGTCCATCCAGTACTGGGCGTTTTGTATCGGTGACGATCAGTTTCCGCGCCGAAAGCCGTGCCGATTACGATGCCGCACATGCAGCCCTGCGTGCGCATCCCGAGGTGAAGTGGACGTTGTGAGCGAACCTGCCGGGAGTGAACGCGACGCGTGGATGGTGCGCGACCTCGGCCGTCGCGCCTACGAGCCGGTGTGGCGGGCGATGCAGGCGTTCACCGATGCTCGCGACGAGGCCACCACCGACGAGTTGTGGATCGTTGAACACGATCCGGTCTTCACCCTTGGCCAGGCTGGCAAACCCGAACACGTGCTCGCGCCGGGCGACATTCCCGTGCTCAACGTGGATCGCGGCGGGCAAGTCACTTATCACGGCCCCGGCCAGATTGTGGCTTATCCGCTGGTGGACCTGCGCCGTCGCAAGCTCGGCGTGCGCGAGTTGGTCCATCGCATCGAACAGTCGGTGATCGATGTTTTGGCCGACTGGAATATCGTCGCCGAACGCAAGGCCGGTGCGCCCGGAGTGTATGTCGGCGACGCGAAAATCGCTGCGCTCGGGTTGCGGGTGCGGCGCGGTTGCAGCTTCCACGGGCTGGCTTTCAACGTGGCGATGGACCTGGAGCCATTCCAGCGCATCAACCCTTGTGGTTACCAAGGTTTGCAGGTGACCTCGGTGGTAGACTTGGGCGGCCCATCTGACCCATCGGCACTGGTTTTACCGTTGGTCGAAGCGCTATCGAAACAACTCGGCCTGAAATCCAGATGGATGCCAGCGCCACTGGATTTACTCCAAGCCCCCAATTCCTCGTCCGATACCATTGCTTGCCCATGAGCGCATCCGCAACCGACGCCGCCAATTCCATTCCGCTGCAAGTGCTCGCATCCGACGCGACGCTGACGCCGGGCGCGAAACAGATCGGCGAAAACAAGATCGGCCGCAGCCCGGTGACGTTCGATCCGAACGCGCCCGTGCTGCGCAAACCCGAATGGATCCGCGTGCGGATTCCCTCCGGCAATGCAGTGGCCAAGCTCAAGGCGAAGCTGCGTGAGAACCGCCTCGTCACTGTTTGCGAGGAAGCCTCCTGTCCGAACATCCACGAGTGCTTCAGCCACGGCACTGCGACCTTCATGATTCTCGGCGAAGTCTGCACGCGCCGCTGCTCGTTCTGCGATGTCGCCCACGGCCGGCCCAAGCCGCCCGATGCGGCCGAACCGGAGAACCTCGCCCGCACCATCGCCGACATGGGCCTGCGCTACGTGGTGATCACTTCGGTGGATCGCGACGACTTGCGCGATGGCGGTGCGGAACACTTCACCACCTGCATTGGCCGCGTGCGTGAACTCAGCCCGAGGACAAAAATTGAAATCCTGACACCCGACTTCCGTGGCAAGGGACGGATGGAGCGCGCTCTGGAAATCCTCGCGACGAATCCGCCGGATGTGTTCAACCACAACCTCGAAACCGTGCGCGAGTTGTACCCGAATGTGCGCCCTGGTGCCGATTACGACTGGTCGCTCACGCTGCTTGAACGCTTCAAGCGGCAACATCCGGACGTGCCGACGAAATCCGGAATCATGCTCGGCCTCGGCGAAACCCGCGAACAGGTGCTCGGTGCATTGAACGATTTGCGTGCCCACGCGGTCGACATGATCACCATTGGCCAATACCTGCAACCAACTTCGCACCACCATCCGGTGATCCGCTACTGGACGCCGGCCGAGTTTGCCGAGTTCGAGGTGCTAGGCATGGCGATGGGCTTCACCCACGTGGCTTCCGGGCCGATGGTGCGCTCGTCCTACCATGCCGACCGGATGGCGGCCGACGCAGGATTCGTGCAAGTTTGACCAATTCGTTCTGGTCCTTCCGGCACAGGCCGGATTCAGCCGCATGCTGCATGCTGTCCTCACCCGATGTTGTAGAAACCTCCAAGGATTCCTGAATGCGCAAGATTTTGCTGCTGCCGCTGGTGCTGATCATCCCGCTCGCGTTCGTGGGGCGATCGCTGACAGCGACAGACACGTCCAAGCCGCAATACCTGATTGCCTCGAATGCGCCGGCTGCATTGGCTGGCGCGGGTTCGCCGCGAGCGGATTCGCACGGGCGTAACGTCGCGCTTGCGCCGACTGCAACCGAAGGCCGCGCGGCGCGGCTGGTCTATGGCCTGCTCAGCGACAGCGCCTTCCACTATCGTCCACAACCGCTCGACGATGCGATGTCGGCGAAGATCTTCAAGCGCTACCTCGACGATCTCGATGGCGGCAAGTTGTTCTTCACCCAGGCCGACGTCGATCGTTTCGCTCCATACAAGACCACGCTCGACGATGCGATCAAGTCCGAGCGCCTGCAGCCGGCGTTCGATATTTT
>JBDSVN010000003.1:0-3444 GCA_039927175.1 Lysobacteraceae bacterium
CGAAAAACATCCTTTGCCACTGGCTGTCGATCAATGGCGTGTATTCGCTTTACAACGGTACCGGGATCAGTACGGACGGCCGCATTCTCTTGACGCCGTACCTGCGCATCGAGAGCAGCGTTCTGAATGATCCGAGCTTGATCGACCCATCGACCGGCCTGCCGTATGGCGGCGTGTTGCAAACCACTCCAGGAACGACGTACCGCAAGATGTTGACCCTGGCACCGAATGCCCGCGACACCGAAAGCATGAGCGATTCGCGCGTGTGCATCGCTGGTGCAGTCTCGCGCCAAGGTCTGATCCAGGGGTTCGGATTCACCGATGTGCAGGTGGATAATTTCTTCAAGAACCCGATGACCATCAAGTTCGGTGTGCGCGGCTCGGCCAAGCTGCTGGACTTCGCAAGCCTGATCTACGGGTTGCGGATCATCGGCGATTAAGCGGGGGCTGCATTGCATCCGCTGCAACCATGGGCAATCCGGTTGCAGTAGATGAAGTATTGCAGCAGTTGCATTGGGGGAGAGGGGGCTCGCTTGCTGCGCGCAGGCGGGCCCCTGTTTTCCTGATGAGTCAACTGTCGAATAACGCCGCGTCGAGTGCCAGCAATGACGTTGCGCCGGAGTGGATCGCGGCTGCGTGCGACAGCGTGCGCGGCAGGATGCGTGCGAAGTAGAAGCGCGCGGTTTCGCGCTTGGCGGCCTTGATCTCGGATGCAGCTCCAGCATCTGCAGCAGCGACCGATCGCACCCACCAGTACGCCAGTGCGACATAGCCAGAATAGAACAGGTAATCGACCGAGGCCGCGCCGACTTCATCGGCGTTGGCCACGGCTTTCTTGCCGATGTCCATCGTCAATGCCAGCCATTCCTGCGCTTTCTCCGCCAGTGGCGTGATGAATTCCGCAAGCTCGGCATTGCTTGATTGTTCCTCGCAGAACGCATGGATCATGCCGAGGAACTGCTGCAATCCGGCACCCTGCAATTGCATGATCTTGCGGCCGAGCAGGTCGAGCGCCTGGATGCCGGTGGTGCCTTCGTACAAGGTGGTGATGCGCGCATCGCGCGCGAGTTGCTCCATGCCGTGTTCGCGAATGTAGCCGTGGCCGCCGAAACATTGCAGCGCGTGGTAGGTGCATTCCACGCCCCATTCGGTCAGGCAGGCTTTCACGATCGGAGTAAGGAATCCGAGCAGTTCATCGGCACGCCGTTTCTCGTCGGCATCAGTCGTGTGATCAAGCACATCGACCAGCGTCGCAGCGTGGTAACTCAGCACGCGGCCGCCTTCGATCAGCGCTTTGCAGGTCAACAACATCCGACGCACATCGGGATGCACGATGATCGGATCGGCGGGTTTGTCCGGAAATTTTGCGCCCGACAACGAGCGCATCTGCAATCGCTCACGCGCATACGCCAGCGCGTTCTGGTACGCGCGATCGGCAAGCCCGAGTCCCTGGATACCGACCGCAAGCCGCGCGGTGTTCATCATGGTGAACATTGCCATCAGGCCCTTGTTCGGTTGGCCGATCAGCCAGCCCTGCGCGCCATCGAAATGCATCACGCAGGTCGCCGAACCATGGATGCCCATCTTGTGTTCGATGCTGCCGCAACGCACCGCATTGCGTTCGCCCATCACGCCATCACGGCCGACCTTCAGTTTCGGCACGATGAACAGCGAAATTCCCTTGGTGCCAGCCGGCGCATCCGGCAAACGCGCGAGCACGAGATGCACGATGTTCTCGGTGAAATCGTGCTCGCCGGCGGTGATGAAAATCTTGGTGCCGGAGATGGCGTAACTGCCATCGTCATTCGGCGTCGCGCGCGTTTTCAGCAGGCCCAGGTCGGTGCCGCAATGCGATTCGGTCAGGCACATCGTGCCAGTCCAGCGGCCTTCGACGATAGGCTTGAGGAAGGCTTCCTGTTGCCAGGCTTCGCCGTGGTGCTTGAGCGCTTCGGTGGCGCCATGCGAGAGCAGCGGATAATTGCCCCAGGCAAGATTCGCCGCGTCGATCATTTCCTTGAGTGCGACGCCGAACGATTCCGGCAAACCCTGCCCGCCGAACTCTTCCGGAGCGACGAGTCCGTTCCAGCCACCTTCGACGAATTGTTCGTAGGCGTGACGGAAACCCGGCGGCGAGGTCACCGCGCCGCTGTCCTTGTCGTAGCTGCAACCGGCTTCATCGCCAACAGCATTCAATGGCGCAAGCACGGTTTCGGTGAACTTCGCTGCTTCATCGAGCACCGCATCCATCACATCGCGCTGCGCACCATCGAAACCCAACCGCGCATACAGGGGCTCGACATCGAGCACGTCGAACAAGGCAAAACGGATATCGCGCAACGGTGCTTCATAACGACTCATGCAGTACTCCGGCTCGATAGACCACGGGGATTTGATGCGTTCGCAACGCGAAGATAGTTTCGGCGAACGAGCGCATGCAGGATGAATTGATTCGACGAATTGCCTCGATGAGCTGACTCGATGCGCGGGCTCAGCGGAAAATGCCATTCAAGCCGGGCACCGGGCTGAGTTCGCCGTCAAACGTGTATGGGTAATCGCCGGTTGGATCGCTGGTCACGATGCGTCCGCTCAACTTGTAATGAAGGTTGCCGGCACGCGATACAGAAACTGCGCTCGCTGCCGCAGCGGATGGATTCAGATTTGCTTCGACAGGCTCAGCTGATTCCGGGCCGATGCGTACGTTCGGAGTCGCGCTGACACTTCCGGCGATATTCCCCGCGATCTCGATCTTCGCGTCAGTCGTGGCTACGGTCATCGCGACATTGCTGAAATTCTGCAGGCGCAGCTGCAATTTCCAGCTGCCATCGGCTTGCATCGTCAATTGCTGGATGCTCGCGCGCGGTGGAAAGATGTTGATTCTTTCGCCGCCGAAACATCCGGTCAGCAGTAATCCGACGACGACGAGGAGTGCAGCAAGACGAGCGAATCTGGGCAGGCGCATGATCGACATCCGCTGGCGTATGGGGTCGCTGCAGAATAGCAGGCCATCGATGTTCCGGCAGTTGCCGACGAAATCCTGGCGTCGTTTGCGTGCTTGCATGCGTCACGCGAGACACAGCATTTGAACGTGTCTTTTGCCGTCGTGCGTTTGTCGATGGGCGATGCAGCACGCATTCCTTGACGAAGTTCGCAAATTCAAACGCGATCCAGTGCTAGGTTCTTCACGCGCCTTGGGGAGCGGGGCGCGTCGCCGGTTCGCCGGCGGCGCGTTATGGCTGGGCAGGTTCGCCGTGAAGCGAAACCGACGCCTGGCGCTGGCAGTGGAGCACGCCATGTCCTGTACCGTCCCCATCATCCGTTGCAGCAATGGCCGTGGCGAGAGCAGATCGGCAATCGTCTTGCGCGTATTGTGGCCACTTGCAGCCTTGGTCTTCATTATTTGCGCTGTCGTCGCAAAGGCGTCCGGCCCCGGGCCGGTCAAAGGTG
>JBDSVN010000004.1:0-5330 GCA_039927175.1 Lysobacteraceae bacterium
CACGTGCACGATGGTCTTGCCGGCGGACAGGCGCGTGGACAGCACCGACAGCCGCTGCCGGTAGGCCTCGACGTCGACGTTCGGCACGCTGCGTCGCCACACTCGCCCCTCGAGTGCGCGCATCGCATCGGCCGGCTTGCCCGCGAGCAGCACTTCGCCCTGCGCGATGATCGCCATGCGCGGGCACAGGTCCGTCACGTCCTCGACGATGTGGGTCGACAGGATCACCACGACCTTCTCGCCGATCTCCGCGAGCAGGTTGAGAAAACGATTGCGTTCTTCTGGATCGAGGCCAGCGGTGGGTTCATCGACAATCATCAGCGAGGGATTGCCGATCAATGCCTGGGCGATGCCGAAGCGTTGGCGCATGCCGCCGGAAAACATGCCGAGTTTGCGTTTGCGCACGTCCCACAGGTTCACCTGACGCAGTAACGCCTCAACGAGTTCGCGTCGCTCGCCGCGTGCAGTCACGCCCTTGAGCACGGCGAAATGGTCAAGCATGGCCTCGGCTGCCACCTTCGGATACACGCCGAATTCCTGCGGCAGATAGCCGAGCGTGCGCCGCGCGGCTGGCTTGTCGGCGAGCACATCGAGCTCGCCGAGCTTGATGCTGCCGCTATCGGGATCCTGCAAGGTCGCGATCGTTCGCATCAGGGACGATTTGCCAGCGCCGTTCGGGCCGAGCAAGCCGAACATCCCGTTGGGAATGTCCAGTGAAACATTCTTCAGCGCCTGCACGCCGTTGGCATAGGTCTTCGACAAATCGCGGATCGCGAGCATGGGTTGTCCTCTGGGAATGGGGGTCGGCGCGTGGCGTGGCCGGTGATGATGCTAGAAATAGCCGATTGCTGCCCTAGTGTCGGCTGCCGGAAGTCACGCTTGCGCAAGAAATCGTCACGCAAAGATAACCGCAATCAGGGTCGATGCGTCACAATTGCGTCGCGATCAGGCAAATCACGTCATTTGAGTTGCCACGAAGATGCGGCCGCACCACAGGTGGGATACACCATTGCGCGATTTCACGACAATTACTGAAAGATGATGCGCGCTCGCCCGGTCTTGTCTGTTGTGAATACGCAACAGCGACAATTCGAGGCCTTGACGCGGGCGCATGTCGGCGACCTCTACCGTTTTGCCTTCTGGCTTTGCGGGCAGGATGCAATGGCGCAGGATCTTGTGCAGGAAACCATGTTGCGCGCGTGGAAAAGCCTCGATGCGCTGCGCGAAGCCGATGCGGTCAAGCCATGGTTGTTCACGATTCTGCGCAACGAACACGCGCGCCTGCATGGCCGCAAGCACCTGGACATCGTCGAACTTGATGAAGCCATCGTTGACGATGCGGCCTGGGCCAATCCGGAACGCCACGGTGCGACAACCGAGCTGCGCGAAGCGATGCAGAAACTGCCGCTGCGCTATCGCGAGCCACTGTTGATGCAGGTGATGGGCGGCATGAGCTGCGACGAGATTGCCGTCGAACTGCAACAGCAACCCGGCGCGGTGATGACGCAATTGTTCCGCGCGCGGCAGAAACTGAAATCCATCCTGCAAGGCGAACGCCAGGAGAAACAACATGGATTGCCTTGAATTCCGACGCCGCCTTGGCGCGGAACCATCCACGCGCGATCCGGCGATGCTTGCGCATCGCGAGGAATGCACGGCCTGCGCGGCGGCGCACGTGCGTGCACAACACTTCGAACACGAACTCGCGAATGCGCTGAACGTGCAGGTGCCGGCAAACCTCGCCGAACGCGTGTTGCTTGCGCAGGCGACTGGCCAACGTCGCCAGTTCGTACAGCGTCGACGTACCGTTTTTGCGCTGGCAGCCTCGATCGTCTGCGCGATCGGCGTCGGTGGTGTCGCCTGGCAACAGGTCGATGCACATTCGCTGCCGGCGCTATCCGTTGCGCACATGCCTGGCGAAATCGGGACGTTCCAGTTGACTACGCCGATTTCCGCGCAATCAGTACTCGCCGGTTTTGCGAAACGCCACATCGAGTTGAAGGGCGCATTACCGAACGACACGACGTATGTGCAGGATTGCCCGGTCGGTTCGTACAAGACGGTGCACCTGGTCAGTCGTGTCAATGGACAGCCAGTCGCTGTGCTGTATTTCCCGAACACGCATGCGGCGCGCAAGGATTTCAAACGCAATGGTTGGCACGGCCGTGAAGTGCCGCTCGCGAATGGCACGCTGGTGATGCTGACTGATCGCGACGGCCCGCATCCATTCGATGCGATCGAGCAAAGCTGGCGCGTGGCGATCGATGGTCCGACCGAACAGCGCCTCAGCATGCTCTGAGGCGCGCAGGATATTGCAGACAAGCGATCAGGATTGCAGAGGCAGGCCTCGCTGCGGCAGACGCTTGCGCAACACGGCTGCGACCACGCCATCCACCGACAACAGTCCAGGACCCCAGGCGACGATCGCGAGCAACATCATTCCCCAGGCCTTGTGATCGTTGAAGCCGTCGCCGATCAGACCAGTCCAGAAACCATCCGGCCACAGGTCGGGATACGACGTCACCGCGATGATGTTGTAGACGAACAGCACGAGCGCGATCGGGCGTGCGGCGATGCCGAGCGCGAGGAACCACGGCAGGATCAATTCGACCCATGTTCCCATCACCGCGGCGACATGCGGCGAAAAAATCGGTACGTGGTAGTCGTGGGTGAACAGCGCGAGCGTTCCTGATGGATCGGCGAGTTTCACCACGCCGGCACGCCAGAATGCGATGGCGACGAACAGCCGGAACAGCAGCAACACGACAGGCTGCAACGTGCCGAGCGCGCCGGCTGCGTTTTGCCAATGGCGCACGACGGGATTGGATGTCTGGTTCATGGACGTTCTCACGAAGTTTGAAAAGAGTTCGGAAGCTGAAAGGAAGCAGGAACGACGTTGCGAACCAGACCGTTGGCGAGCAGCGGCGCCATCAGTTGCGCAAGTTCCGCGTTGGCATCGATGCGCATGGCTGCATCGGTCGCTTTCGACAGCGTCGCGCCATGGATCAATGCACGGATGAAAGCGATCGTTGCCGACGGACATTCCTGCATTGCCACCAGTCCCGCGTCGCGCCAGAACAGCATGGCTTGCGGGCCTGCATCGAGATTGACGGCGACAGTGTCCGGCACCTGGCTGAAGCGCCACAGATCCAGCACGGGAAATCTGGAGACGAGGGTGCGCACGCACGGCAGCAGTTGAAACACGGGATCGTCGCCAGCCGCGAGCAAGCTCGCATGCAAAGCTGCGACACCGAGTGATTGCGCATCGGCGGCAAGGATCGTGCGCTGGCGCAGCCACTCCAGCCGACACAGGTCGCCGAGCCAGCGCAGCGTTGCGAGTTCGGATCGGGTTTCGAGGAATTCGGCGAAGTCGTGGCCGAGATGTTGCAGGTTGCCGCTGTTGCTTCCATGCCACGCCGCGTAGCGCGTCGCCCAGCCGTCGAAACATTCTTCGCCGAGCAGGCGTTGCACGGCAGGAAAACTCGTCGCCAGCGTTTCGACCTGGGTCGCCAGCACGGCATTGCGATAGATCTGCAAACGCGCCGATGGTTCGATGCCGCGCGCTGCGATCCACGGCGACAGGGCAGCGGTGGTGCCATCGATGATCGATCGCGAAAATTGCGATTGCAGTTCAGACAAGCTCGGCGACATGCGCATGCAGGTGCTCGGTGGCGATGCGTGCTTCGTCTTGCAGCACGGCGAAGGCGGGAAAATCCTGATCCCATTCGATCAGGGTCGGTTTCGGTCCAAAGCATTCGATCGCATGCGCATACAAATCCCAGACTTCGGGCGCGACGCGATGGTTGTGTGTATCGATCAGCAGCGATCCACCGAGTCCTTCCTTGCGGGTGAAACCGGCGAGGTGGATCTCGCCCACCAGCGATGGCGCAATGCTGTCCAGGTAAAGTCGCGCATCGATGCCATGGTTGATGCTGTTGACGTAAATGTTGTTGACGTCCACCAGCAATCCGCAACCGCTGCGTTGCGCGAGCGTGGTCATGAACTCCCATTCGGACATCGTCGAATGCGTGTAGTGGATGTAGCTGGAAACATTTTCCAGCAGCACCTTGCGACGCAGCGTTTCCTGCATCTGCGTAACGTGGGTGACCATCACCGCGAGCGCTTCCTCGGTGTACGGAAGCGGCAGCAGGTCGTTGAAATGACGGCCGCCGATCGCGCCCCAGCTGATGTGTTCGGACACCAGCGACGGCTCCGCGCGAGCAACCACTTCGCGCAACCGCCCGAGGTGCGCTTCATCGAGGACATCGGCTGAACCGAGCGACAGCCCGACGCCGTGCAGGCTGATCGGATAATCGCGACGAACGCGCGCGAACGCATCCCAGATCGGGCCACCGGCACAGAACAGGTTTTCGCTGTGTACTTCGAAGAACGGCACGTCCGGGCGTTGTTCCAGGACGTGCTCGATATACGGCGCACGCAATCCGATCCCGACTCCTGCCGGGATCGGATCGCAGCGCGCATGATCGGCGCGAGCCGCATCGATACGGGATTCGCGCGACCATTGCATTGTCATCAACCCTTCGGCTGCGTCGAACCGCCATCGATCTTCGAGCACAGGCCCGACGGAACTTCGACGAATGACTTCGGATCACGTGCGCGCGCGGACTGGCCCGCACAGGAATGCGAACCGGCCTTGCAATCGTTCTTGTGCGCGGCGTTGACGCCGTAGCACTTCTCGGTGGCGTTGTCGGAAGCCATCGCCGCCGGCTTGTCGCCTGCCATCGAACCGGCATAGGCGCTGGCGCCGAGGCCCATTGCAGTGGAGGCGAGCAGGGTAAGCAGGGCGGACTTGAGTGCGATGTTGCTGTTCATGGCATATCTCCAGGGAAAGGGAGCCGGATCAGTCCGGCGGGAGATAGACCGACCGACCCGGAATTTCCTTACACGCTATTTCACGGGGCTGTCGCAGCATCCGAGCATCGCCCAGTCCTGGGCATCGGCGACGCGTTATGTTTTCATTTCTTCAACGACGGATCCCAGTGCTCGACGATTTTTCCATTCACCACGCGGAACATGTCGAACCATGTGGTCGTGTATTTCTTCGAAGCGTCTTTCGGGTCGGAACGTTCGCTCACGAAGCTCAGGATCACGAGATCGCCGTCGGCCACGATGGCGACCAGCGGCGCCTCGATGCGCGGCTGGATGGACTTGGGTTTGGAGAACTTTGAAAAGAGGTCCACGAAGCCAGCGCGACCACTCGGCACGTTCGGATTGTGCTGGATGTACGACTCGGCCAAATAGTTGCTGGCGAGGTCGAGATGCCCACCTTCGAACACGTCGCGCCAGAAGTCGTAGACGAGGCGCTTGTT
>JBDSVN010000005.1:0-2951 GCA_039927175.1 Lysobacteraceae bacterium
TGAACGTGTCTTCGATGGCGTCATCCCAGTCGCCGGTGGCGACGATGCGGCTCATCAGCGCGCCTTGGGTATTGGCGAAATGCGCGTGCAGGCCGTCTTCGAACGGGAGGATCTTGTTCATCGGCACGTCGTCCATGAAGCCTTTGTCGACGGCGTAAATCGACAGCGCCATCTGCGCGGTCGACATCGGTGCGTACTGCTTTTGCTTCATCAGTTCCGTAACGCGCTGGCCGCGCTCAAGCTGCTTGCGGGTCGCTTCGTCGAGGTCGGATGCGAACTGTGCAAACGCTGCGAGTTCGCGGTACTGGGCGAGCGAAATACGGATGCCGCCCGAGAGCTTCTTCATGATCTTGGTTTGCGCAGCGCCACCAACGCGCGAGACCGAGATGCCGGCGTTCACGGCCGGGCGGATGCCGGCGTTGAACAAGTCGGTTTCAAGGAAGATCTGGCCATCGGTGATCGAAATCACGTTGGTCGGAACGAACGCGGAAACGTCGCCGGCCTGGGTTTCGATGATCGGCAGTGCGGTCAACGAACCGGTTTTGCCCTTCACGGCACCTTCGGTGAATTTCTCGACGTATTCCTCGTTGACGCGCGCGGCGCGCTCAAGCAGACGGGAATGCAAATAGAACACGTCGCCCGGATACGCTTCGCGGCCCGGTGGGCGGCGCAGCAGCAACGAGATCTGGCGATAGGCAACGGCCTGCTTCGAGAGATCGTCATAAATGATCAGCGCGTCTTCGCCGCGATCGCGCCAGTACTCGCCCATCGTGCAACCCGAATACGCAGAAACGTACTGCATCGCGGCCGAATCGGAAGCGCCGGCGGCGACCACAATCGTGTGCGCCATCGCGCCGTTTTCTTCGAGCTTGCGCACGACGTTGGCGATCGAGCTGTTCTTCTGGCCGATCGCGACGTACACGCACTTGATGCCCTTGCCCTTCTGATTGATGATCGTGTCGATCGCCATCGCGGTCTTGCCGGTCTGGCGGTCGCCGATGATCAGCTCGCGCTGGCCACGGCCGACTGGGATCATCGCGTCAACCGACTTGTAACCGGTCTGCACCGGCTGCGAAACCGACTTGCGCCAGATCACGCCCGGTGCCACTTTCTCGACCGGAGCGCTGAGCTTGGCATCGATCGCGCCTTTGCCATCGATCGGCTCACCGAGTCCGTTGACGACGCGGCCGAGCAATTCCGGACCGATCGGCACTTCGAGGATGCGGCCAGTGGTCTTGGCGTTGTCGCCTTCGCGCAGGTGCTGGTAATCGCCGAGCACCACCGCGCCGACCGAGTCGCGCTCAAGGTTCAGCGCGAGTGCGAACGTGGGCGAGCCGTTCGGAGCGTGCGGCAGCTCGATCATCTCGCCCTGCATCGCATCGGCGAGACCATGGATGTGCACGATGCCGTCGGATACCGAGGTGACCGTACCTTCGTTGCGCGCTTCGGAGGCCAGTTTGACCTTCTCGATGCGGTTGCGGATCAGTTCACTGATTTCGGACGGATTGAGCTGCGTGGTTGCCATGGTTCTTTTCCTTGGATCGCGTCGCGGCGTGCGGCGCGGATGGTGTTTGTGAATGCGGCGCTCAATGCGCCAGTGCGCTTTCCAGTCGACTCAACTTGTTGCGCAGCGAACCGTCGATGACCACGTCGCCGGCATCGATCACCGCGCCGCCGATCAGTTCCGGATCCACCGCTGTAACGATTTCGACTTCGCTGCCAAAACGGCGCTTGAGGGCGTCGTGGAACTTGGCGATTTCGGCTGCATCAAGTGGTGTGGCCGAGGTAATCGTGGCCTTGACTACGTGCTCGGCCTCGGCACGCTGCTGTTCGTACAATGCAGCGATTTCCGGCAGCAATTGCAGACGGCCAGCGTCGGCCAAAACCGACAAGAACTTGCCGAAGACCTCGTCGCCAGCCGATGCGGTTGCATCGACCGGCGGCGACAGCAACGCGACCGCGTCATCAACAGTCAACGCCGGATGACCGAGCAGCGATTGCACGCGCGGATCCAACGCGACCTGGGCAGCAAATCCGAGATTGTCGGACCACTGCGGCAGGCACGAATGCGCACTTGCCAGCGCAAACGCGGCGCGGGCGTACGGACGGGCGAGGGTCAGCGCGCTGCTCATTTCAGCTCGGCAACCAGATCGTCAAGCAGCGCCTGATGCGCGTTCGCATCAATCTCGCGCTTGATCAAGCGCGATGCACCGGCAACGGCGAGCGCGGAAACCTGCTTGCGCAAGTCTTCACGAGCCTGGTTGGCGGCGACATCGATCTCGGCCACGGCCAACGCTTTCTGGCGACCAGCCTCGGCGATCGCATCGTTCTTGGCGGCGTCGATGATCTGGTTCGCACGCGCATGAGCTTGGTCGATGATCTCGTTCGCCTTCGTCCGCGCATCGCGCACTACGGCATTGACCTGCTCCTGCGCCTGCGCCAGATCGCGCTGGCTACGGTCGGCAGCAGCCAGACCTTCGCCAATGCGCTGCGCACGCTCATCCATCGCCTTCATCAGCGGCGGCCAGATGAACTTCATCGTGATCCAGATGAGGATCGCGAACACGATCATCTGGGCGAACAGGGTTGCATTGATGTTCACGAGCTAGACCTCTTTGCGACGCGTCGGACAGGACCTATCGAAACTTAGTGCGCGCCAAGAGCAGCGGCGGCAACAACCTTGGCGGCGAACGGGTCGACGAAGGTCAGGTACATCGCGATGCCGACGCCGATGATCGGAATCGCGTCGATCAGGCCGACGAGCAGGAACATCTTGCCCTGCAGCAGCGGCACCAGCTCTGGCTGACGCGCGGCGCCTTCGAGGAATTTGCCGCCCATCAGGCCCATGCCGATGGCCGCGCCGATACCGCCGAGGCCGAGCATGAGGGCCGCCGCGATTGCGGTCATGCCTTCGACTGATGCCAATGCGCTGAGATCCATTGTTGACTCCT
>JBDSVN010000006.1:0-3866 GCA_039927175.1 Lysobacteraceae bacterium
GCAATGCGTGCAGTTGCAGTGAACTGTCGAGCGCGCCGTCATCGACATAGGTATCGATGCGGCCATCGGAATCGCAGGTGAGGTCGGCGATTACGCCGCGACGCGACGGTTCTTCTGCAAGTCGCGCGATCGGCGCGATCGGGAACACCTGGTCGATCGCCCACACGTCCGGCACCGATTCGAACACGCTGAAGTTGACGAAATACTTGTCGACCAGGCGTTCGTCGAGTTCGTCGAGCACGGCGCGATGGCTTTTCTCATCGAAGCTCAGGCGCGCACGCACGCCATGCGCGATCGCGTAGAACAAGTCGTCGATGCGCGCGCGATCAGTGAGTCCGATCTGGCCGAGCGCATACAGCGTCGTGCCTTCGGCATGGTGGTGCTGCGCTTCGTGAAAAAGTTCGAGTGCGGGACGCTCGCCGAGTTCGGCATGCAATTCGCGCAGGTGGCGGATCACGTTCGGTTCGTCGTCGTCCTGTGGCGGCACCGAGCCTTCCGGCGCGCGTTCGACTTCGGACACGTTCGCGACCAGCACCGCGTGGTGCGCAGTCAGTGCACGACCGGATTCAGTCAGCACCATCGGCGGCGTCAATCCATGTTCCGCGCAGGCTTCAGCGAGCGGCTGCACGATATTCGCAGCGTACTGGTCGAGTCCATAATTGATCGAACAGAAACTGCGCGAACGCGTACCTTCGTAATCCACGCCGAGGCCGCCGCCGACATCCATGTAGCGAATCGGACAACCGAGTGCGCTGACTTCAACAAGATAGCGCGTTGCTTCGCGCATGCCGTTGGCGATATCGCGCACATTGGAAATCTGCGATCCCATGTGGAAGTGCAGCAGTTCAAGACTGCGTTCCAGACCGGCCGCACGCAATTGTTCGATCAGGTCGGCAAGCTGACGCGGCGACAATCCGAACTTCGCCTTGTCGCCGCCGGAGTTCTGCCACTTGCCAGCACCGAGCGATGCCAAGCGCATGCGCACGCCGAGGCCCGGCGTCACGTCGAGCGCCTTCGATTCGGCGATGACGTGCGCGAGCTCGGACGGCTTTTCGATCACGATGAAAGTCTGCATGCCGAGCTTGCGGCCGATCAGCGCGAGGCGGATGTATTCGCGATCCTTGTAGCCGTTGCAGACGATCACACTGCCGGGTTTGGCGAGCGCGAGCACCGCCATCAATTCCGGTTTCGATCCGGCTTCGAGTCCAAATCCTTCACCGCCCTGGCGCGCGAGCTCACCGGCGACGCCGTAATGCTGGTTGACCTTGATCGGATAGATCGCGGTGTAGCCGCCGCAGTAGTCGAACTCGTCCATCGCCTTGGCGAATGCGCCTTGCAGGCGACGCAGGCGGTCACCCAGGATGTCGGAGAAGCGCAGCAGCAGCGGCAACTGCATGCCATCGGCGAGTGCGCGATTCACCGCTTCTGGTAACGCGATGCTTGCGCCCTCTGTGCCATGCGGACGCACGACGATATCGCCGGCTGCGTCGATGTCGAAATAACCCTCGCCCCAGTGCGCGATGGAATAGGTGTGGCGGGCGCGGTCGATGCTCCACTCGCTCATGCGCGAGGACTCCTGCTGACAAGGCGCGCATTGTAACGCCCGTGGACCGCGGTGTTATTTCAAGCGCTACATAAGGTCAGAAGCTCAAAAGCGGCATCCGATACAATGCCGGCCTCGACTCTCCACTTTTCTGGAACATCCATGGATCACTCTTCATCGACATGGTTCCGCGAGGATTTCTCGCACACTGGCTCGTCGATCGGTTTCCGTCTCGTGCGCAAGCTCGACGAAGCGCAATCGCCGTTCCAGAAGATCGAGATCTTCGAGACCACCGATTGGGGCAACCTGATGGTGATCGATGGCGCGACGATGGTCACCACGCGCGACAATTTTTTCTACCACGAGATGATGGCGCACGCGCCGCTGTTCACCCATCCGGACCCAAAGGATGTGGTGATCATCGGCGGCGGCGATTGCGGCACGCTGCGCGAAGTGCTCAAGCACCCGGACGTGCGCACGGCGGTGCAATGCGACATCGACGAGCAAGTCACCCGGATGGCGGAAAAATATTTCCCCGAACTGTGTGAATCCAATGACGATCCACGCGCGACGGTGATGTTCGATGACGGCATCGCCTACATGGCCAATGCCGCGCCGGAAAGCATCGACATCATCGTGGTCGATTCGACCGATCCGGTCGGCCCAGCCGAGGGCCTGTTCAATCGCGCGTTCTACGAAAACTGCTTGAAGGCACTGCGCCCAGACGGCTTGCTCGTGCAGCAGAGCGAAAGCCCGCTGGCACTGATGCACCTGATCCTCGACATGCGCAATGCAATGCGCGATGCCGGCTTCCACGATTTCAAGGTGCTGCCATTCCCGCAGCCGTGCTACCCGACCGGCTGGTGGAGTTGCATGATCGCTTCCAAGCAGCCGCGCGATCTTTCGACGTTTCGCAAGGCGGACGCCGCCGCGAAATCGTTCGCGACGAAGTACTACATCGCCGGCATCCACGAAGGCGCATTAGCGACGCCACCGTTCGTGGCTGAGGCGTTGCGCGAATAAAACGCGTACTTTTGTAGCCTGGGTTAGGCCGAAAGCCGTAACCCGGGGCTCTGGCCGAATGCCCCGGGTATCGATTCACTCCACCTAGGCTACGGTTGTGTTGTCAATCGTGGCGAAATTGATCGAAGAATGCGTGGTCGATCTCGAATATCTGCTTGGGCTTGACACCAAGATTCTTGTCTTCGAATAAGCCGACCAAACGCTCGCCATCGACGAGTTCGATCGGCACGACGCCATCGCGCGTCGCTTCGGTTTCCGCGTCTTGCGTGAATCGGCCCGTGGTGATGAAGACGCCTTTCTCCGCGCGTCCGAGCAACGCATTGCGGAATTCACCGACTGCGGCGCGTGAGACAACATCCTTGTATCGCTTGGCTTGAAACGCGACTTTCATGCTGACGAATGGGCTCAGCCGCAGCACGCCATAGCCATCGATCCCGCCATCGCGTGATTTCTGGGTGACTTGCACATCTTCGAATCCGTGTTCGCGAAGCAGGCGTTGGCAAAGCAGTTCGAAGCCGTACGGTGGAAGTCCTTTCAGAATCTGCAAAAGCGTTTGTCCCTGCTCTTCGTCCAGTGGCAGCGACTCCTGCGCATCCGCTTCCGTTTCTTCTGTCGATACGGCAACCTGCTTTCCACTCTTTCGATTGATCTTGTTTCGATATGCCAATAGCCGATGCGTCGCTTCATCATCGAGATGAGTCTTCCAGCCCAGCGGAGTTAACGTCCAGACACCTCGTGCACTGTCGTCGAGCAATCCATGCCAGACGAGAAATTGGCGAGCCCATGCCACTTGGTTGTAAAACCGATTTACTCCGGTTTTGGTAACCGATTCCGTCACCTCCGATGACAGCTTGAATTCTCGCTGTATCCAAGACGTGACTTCTTTCGGCTTGGCCGACCCGCCCGTTGTTCTCAAACAATCCAGAATGGGTGCCAACCAACGCCCGACTGCCGATCTATTTTGTTTTCCAGATACTTTCACAACGCATCCCCATCCAGCTCCCCCGTACGAATCCGCACCACGCGATCGAGGTCGTACACGAAGATCTTGCCGTCCCCAATCTTGCCGGTGCCGGCGGCTTGCATGATCGCTTCGACCACGCGCTCGGCCTGGTCGTCGGCGACGGCGACTTCGAGTTTGATCTTGGGCAGGAAATCGACCACGTATTCGGCGCCGCGGTACAACTCGGTATGGCCTTTCTGGCGGCCGAACCCTTTGACTTCGGTGACGGTGACACCGGTGACGCCGACTTCACTCAGCGCTTCGCGCACGTCGTCGAGCTTGAATGGCTTGATGATC
>JBDSVN010000007.1:0-4364 GCA_039927175.1 Lysobacteraceae bacterium
AGCAACGGCAATTGCGCGCCGAGGCCTTCGTACATTTGCTGGAATTGCGGGACGACGTACCCGAGCAGGAACAGGATCGCCAGCGAGACAATTGCAACCAGAATCATCGGATAGATCAGCGCGTTGATGACGCGCGAACGCAGCGCGCGGCTGCGTTCGAGGTAATCGGCCAACCGCGCCAATGTTTCGTGCAGGCTGCCGCCGATTTCGCCGGCGCGCACGGTGCTGATGTAGAGCCGAGAGAACACGCCGTGCTGTTGTTCCATCGCAGCCGACAGCGACATGCCGCCGCGTACCGCGTCGCGCACGTTGGCGATGACTTTTCGCGCTGCGGCCGATTCGGGAAGATCAAGCAGGATTGCAAGCGCGCGATCCAGCGGTTGCCCGGCGCCGAGTAGTGTTGCGAGTTGTTCGGTGAATTGCAGCACCTGTTCTGGCCCCAGTGTGTCGCGCTGGAACAGGCCCGACCAGTTCGTTCCCGACCCAACCTCATCGGCACGTCGTGCCTCGACCGGAATGTGTCCGGCTTCCTGCAGTTTGCCAATCACTTCTTCCGCACTGCCCGCTTCCATCTGGCCATGCAGGACTTCGCCAGCCGCGCTCAGTGCCTGGTAACGAAACTGCGCCATCACGCTTCCTGACACACGCGCAGCACTTCCTCGATCGTGGTCTGGCCTTGCAAGGCCTTCATCAAACCGTCGTCGTACATCGTGCGCATGCCCTCGATGCGCGCGGCGGTTTCGATCTCGGCCATCCCTGCGTGCTGCATCACCAGCCTGCGCAGGGTTTCGCTCATCACCATGAACTCCATGATCGTGGTGCGCCCGAGATAACCGGTCGGCGTGAGCGCAGACGGTTTGGGTTTCCACAGGTAGATCGTCCCCTCCGGTTGCAGCTTGCGCAGTCCGAACTCCTGGATCACCACTTGCAGCGGTTCGTAACGTTCGGCATGGGTCGGTTCAAGCCGGCGCACCAACCGCTGCGCAAGGATGCCGTTCACGGTGGAGGTGAGCAGGTAATCCTCCACGCCCATGTCGAGCAGGCGGGTCAGGCCGCCGGCGGCGTTGTTGGTGTGCAGGGTGGACAACACGAGATGGCCGGTGAGCGCTGACTGGATCGCGATGCGCGCGGTTTCCAGGTCGCGCATTTCGCCGATCATGATGATGTCCGGATCCTGGCGCACGATCGAGCGCAGCGCCTGCGCGAAGTCGAGTCCAATGGCCGGTTTTGCCTGGATCTGGTTGACGCCAACGAGCTGGTATTCGACCGGGTCCTCGACGGTGATGATCTTCACCGCCGGCGTGTTGAGTTGCGAGAGCGCGGTGTAGAGCGTCGTGGTCTTGCCCGAGCCGGTCGGACCGGTGACCAGCAGGATTCCGTGCGGTTGCTCAAGAACCTTCTTGAACTGCGGCAGAAACTCATCGGTGAAGCCGAGCTTGTGGAAGTCGAACACGATCGATTCACGATCGAGGATGCGCATCACCACCGATTCGCCGTGCGCGGTTGGCACGGTGCTCACGCGCAGATCGAGTTCCTTGCCCTGCACGCGCAGCATGATGCGACCATCCTGCGGCAGCCTGCGCTCGGCGATGTTCATGCGCGCGAGAATCTTGATGCGTGAGATCACTGCCGCCGTGAGATTGGCCGGTGGCGACTCGACTTCCTCGAGCACGCCATCGATGCGGTAGCGGACTTTCAAGCGGTTCTCGAACGGCTCGATGTGGATATCCGATGCACGCGCTTCGACCGCGCGCTGGATCACCAGGTTCACCAGGCGGATCACCGGCGCTTCGGAAGCAAGGTCGCGCAGGTGTTCGACATCGTCCTCGTCGCCGCCGGAATCGTCCGACAGGTTTTCGACGATCGTGCCCATCGCGCTGCGGCCGCTGCCGTAATAGCGCTCGATCAGGTCGTCGATTTCCGAACGCAGCCCGATCCGCAAACGCACCGCGCGTCCGGTCGCGAGCGCGACGGCTTCGGCGGGATAAGGGTCCTGTGCATCGGCGACCAGCAAGTCGACGAAGTCGGCATCCTCGCCGATTGGACAGACGTGGTGTTGCTTGAGGAAGCGTGTCGAGAGCTGCAGCGCAGGCGGCGCATCAGGACAATCGCGTGCGGCGATCAGCGGCAGCCCGAGCACTTCGGCGCTCGCTTCGGCGATGTCGCGCTCGGAGACCATGCCGAGCCTGGCGAGTAACGAGGTGACACTGCCGCCGGATTCTTCCTGCAGCCTGCGCACGCGGCCCAGGTCGGCATCCTTGAGCCGCCCCCGTTGCAGCAGCGCATCGACGATGCGGTCGTCAAGACGATCAGTCACGCGATCTTCTGCGCCCTGATCCGCTTGCTCCATCGCGGCTTGCTCCATCGCTGCCTGTTCGTGGCTTGCTGCGTTCACATCACGTACCCACGGCTGGTTCATCGCGCACTTTAGCAGCCGGCCGGTTCACCGGCATCCTGATTTGCGTCGCGTAGCTGCCGATCACAAAAAGAAACAGCGCGAAGCATGGAATGCGTCGCGCTGCGAGGATTTCTTGTGTTGCTGTTTAACCGAAACCGGCAGCATTGCGATTGCAATGCTGCCGGGTAGTTCGCCCATTGCTTTCAAACCGGAGGAGCCGAAGCTCCTCCGCCAATCGTGTTGCTTACCAGCCCACGCCGACGCCGGCGCCGACTTCGCGTTCTCCGCTGGCGAACGAGCCGCCGATGGTCAAGGTGCTGTTCGGGGTCATCAGGCGTTGATAGCCGATCGAGAACGCATTCTCACCTTGCTTGTTGCCGTAGCCGACTGCGAGGCGGTTCGGCGCTGCAATGCCTGCCGCACTGGCAGTCATCATGCTCATCGCCGTACTCATCGCGCCTTCCTTGTTGATGCGCTTGTTCTGAACCGCGAACTCGGCATTCACGGTGACCGCCAGATTATTGACCGACGTCGTGGTGAAGGCATTTGCAGAAGCCAGTGTGGCAGCATCGCCGGCCTGCATCTGCTGCAGGTTCACCGCATCGTTGGCCTGCGTGCCCTGTGCGACATTGGTGATCTGGCGGTAGGCGCCAGCCGAACCGACTGAGACTGAGTTCGCGCGATTAGCCAGCGAACCCGCGCCCAAGGCAACCGAATTGGCGGCTGAAGCCGTACTGCCCTGGCCCACCGCAACCGTGTTGGCGGCACTCGCCGTGCTGTCCGCACCGATCGCAACCGAGTTGGTTGCAGCCGCTGTCACCGTGCTGTTGGCACCCACACCGACACTGTTGTCGGCGCCGACGACCGCATTGGCACCCACTGCCGTGTCGTTCGGGCCAGCCGCGACGCTATACGAGCCGAGCGCGGTGCTGTAGCTGCCATACGCCGCTGCCTTGTGACCGGCAGACAGCGAGTAGTTGCCACCAGCATAGGCACCTGCGCCGAACGCACTGGCATTGGCACCGGTTGCAGTAGCGAAGTCGCCCACTGCCGTGGCCGAACCGCCGTTGGCGAAGGCATGCGAGCCGAACGCCGAATCGCCCATCTTGCCAGCGTAGGAATCGTTACCAACCGCCGCAGAGCCAAAGCCGTGCGCGTAAGCGTCATGGCCGGAAGCCAGCGAATAGGCGCCGGTTGCGTTGGCACCATCGCCGATGGCGCTGGAGTTCTGCCCGGTTGCCGACGACCAATCGCCCACTGCCGTGGCCGAACCGCCGTTGGCATAGGCATGCGCGCCAACTGCCGAGTCACCCATCATGCCGGCGTAGGTATCGGTACCAACCGCGACGGCACCGAAGCCGCCTGACACGGCGTTGTGGCCGGAAGCCAGCGAGTAATCGCCAAGCGCCTGGGATCCGTCACCGAAGGCAGCTGCATAGTTGCCTTTCGAGTACGACTGGTCACCAACGGCTGTGGATGCGGTTCCTTTCGAATGGGCGTTGTAGCCCGATGCCAGCGAGTAATTACCATCTGCCGTGGCACCTGCGCCGAACGCGCTGGAATTGTCACCGTTCGCAAAGGACCAGTCACCCACCGCCGTGGACGACAGCCCGTAGGCGTGTGCAAAGGCACCAAAGGCAGAAGCGCCCTGCTGGGTGGCGGTCGAATTGTTGCCGACTGCCAGCGAGCCGAAACCGCTTGAGCTGCTCCTGTAACCTACAGCTGTCGAATAATCACCGGTTGCGGAGCTGAAAGCACCATCGGCGGTGCTGAGGACACCCTTGGCATAGCTAAAAGCACCCGTCGCTGTGCTGATGTTGCCTTTGGCATAGCTAGCAACGCCGTCAGCGGTACTGCCAACACCATGTGCTGTCGACTTGTAACCGGTCGCGCTGCTGAACACACCATATGCGTTGCTGTACGCACCATTAGCCGTAGCACCCACATAGGCATAGCTGGACGCGCC
>JBDSVN010000008.1:0-3057 GCA_039927175.1 Lysobacteraceae bacterium
GTCTATTTCCTGATCGTGACCCAGCTGACGATCTTCTCCGTCACCTTGTACCTGCATCGCAGCCAGGCCCATCGCGCGGTGGATTTCCATCCGCTGCTCGCGCACTTCTTCCGCTTCTGGTCGTGGCTGACCACTTCGATGATCACCCGCGAGTGGACAGCGATCCATCGCAAGCACCACGCCAAATGCGAGACCGAAGAAGACCCGCACAGCCCGCAGACCCGCGGCATCCGCAAGGTCATGTGGCAGGGCGTGGAGCTATACCGCGAAGCGCGCGCCGATCGCGAATCCATCGAGAAATACGGCAAGGGCTGCCCGGACGACTGGATCGAGCGTCATCTGTACGCGAAGTACCCCACGCTCGGCCCAACCCTCATGCTGTTCATCAGCATTGCCCTGTTCGGCGTGATTGGCGTGGCGATCTGGGCCATCCAGATGTTGTGGATTCCGTTCTGGGCTGCCGGCATCGTCAACGGTATCGGCCACTGGTGGGGCTATCGCAATTTCGAGACCACCGATACTGCGACCAACCTTACTCCGTGGGGCGTGTGGATCGGCGGCGAGGAACTGCACAACAACCACCATGCGTTCCCGAGTTCGGCGAAGTTCGCGCTGCGCAAGTTCGAGTTCGATATCGGCTGGGCCGCGATCAAGTGCCTTGAAGCAGTGAAGCTCGCCAAGGTACTGCGCGTTGCGCCGTCGCTCGATGTGCGCCCGAACATCCCGATGCCTGATTCGGAAACGCTGAAGGCGCTGCTGACCCATCGCTTTCAGGCGATGACCGATTACTACCGCCATGTGATCGGCCCGGCGTTGCGTGCTGAACGCGAGGTCGCGCCGGATCAGTCAGCCAAATTGCCGCGCAAACTGCGCAAGGGGCTTGCCGATGGCGGGCGCTGGCTCGACACCAATGCACGCGAGCATCTGCAGGCTTTCGTCTCGCGGCGGCCGCAGCTTGCGACCCTGGTTGAATTCCGTGCGCGTCTCGCGGCCGTTCTGGAAGAACGCTCGCACGATGCGAACGCCACCTTGCAACGTCTGCAGACCTGGTGCGCCGAAGCCGAAGCGACCGGCATCCGCGCGTTGCAGGATTTCTCGGCGCGTATGAAAGGCTATGCCGTTGCTGTGCACTGAGCCAGCACGCAATGCATGATGCAAGGCCGCAGAGCTCCTTGATGGAGACCTTCGTGCGATGCCCCTGATCCTGCAGCTGCAAGCCACGATCGCCGCACCGCCAGGCGCGGTGTGGGCGTCACTCACGGACATTCCGAACTGGCCGAGTTGGCTGCCGAACATCGTGCGGCTGGAACTGCTTGACGACAATGCGTTCGGAGTCGGCATGCGTTTTCGCGAAACCCGCAAGATGTTCGGGCGCGATGCCACCGAAGTCTTTGAGGTGATCGCGGCACGACCGACGGAATCACTGGAGCTGCGCGTGGACGGCAGCGAAGGATCGTCGCGACGCGGCAGTTACTATTTCAACTATCGGCTTGAACCGGTTGCCGTCGGCACCTGCCTGCATCTGGACGCGCGCATCGAAGGCATGGGCTGGTTCTTCAGGCGTATCGGAAAGCTCTTTGCCGGCGGGTTCCGTCGTGCGCTGGCTGCCGATCTGGCCGCATTCAAACGCCATGTCGAAGCCCAGCCTACGCGCTAAAACGCAGGGGTCATGTGCCATCGCGCTGCTGGCCAGCATTGCGGTGGCCGCCGTGCAGGCGCATGCACAGGATTTCCCGCGCACGCCGCAGGACTATCTGCGCTCAATGGACACCGACGGCGACGGCCGCGTTTCGCGCGACGAATACATCGCCTACATGATGCAAGGATTCGAGCGCATCGACACGAACGGCAACGGTGTCCTCGAAGGCGACGAATTGCCGTCAGGCGCAAGGCGGGTCACGCGCGCGAGTTACGAAACTTCGCTGAAGGCCGTATTCGCACGCCAGGACAGCAACCACGATGGCTACCTCGACGCACACGAACTGGCGCGACCACCGCGCTGACGCGAAGCGGAATATGCGCCAGGCGCCAACGCGATCTAGAATCGGACAACCGCCGCTTCGGAATGCGTGCCATGACCGACTCCATCCATCCAGCCTCCACCGATTTCACTGCACGCGCCGCGATCAAAGCCGACGATTACCATCGCGACTACGCGCGTTCAATTGCCGATTCCGATGCGTTCTGGGCCGAGGTTGCGAAACGGCTCGACTGGTATCGCGCGCCGACCCAGATTCGCGATGTCAGTTTCGATCCGCACAACGTGCATATCCACTGGTTCGCCGATGGCGAGTTGAACGCGAGTGTCAATTGCCTCGATCGCCACCTGGCGACACGTGGCGACAAGACAGCGCTGATCTGGGAAGCGGATGATCCTGCGGTCGAGCCGCAACGCATCAGCTATCGCGAGTTGCATGAGCGCGTCTGCCGGCTGGCAAATGCGCTGCGCCATCTCGGCGTGAAAAAGGGCGACCGCATCGCGATCTATCTGCCGATGATTCCCGAAGCCGCCGTCGCGATGCTCGCCTGCGCGCGGATCGGCGCGATCCACACACTGGTGTTCGGCGGCTTCTCGCCCGATTCGTTGGCTAGCCGGATTTCCGATTGCACTCCGAAACTTGTCATCACCGCCGACGAAGGCCGGCGCGGCGGCAAGACGGTGGCGATGAAGGCGAATGTTGACGAAGCGCTCAAGCGCCCCGGCACGAATTCGGTGGAAACCGTGCTCGTCGTTCGTCACACCGGCGGCGCGGTGGCGATGCAGATGCCGCGCGACCGCTGGTTCGATGCGGTGGTGGATTCGCAATCGCCCAACTGCGAACCCGAACGGATGAACGCCGAAGATCCGTTGTTCGTGCTCTACACCTCGGGCAGCACCGGCCAGCCCAAGGGCGTGCTGCATACCACCGCTGGCTATTTGTTGTTCGCTGCGTACACCCACGAATGTGTGTTCGACCTGCGGGACGATGATGTGTTCTGGTGCACCGCCGATGTCGGCTGGGTCACCGGCCACAGTTACATCGTGTATGGCCCGCTGGCCAATGGCGCGACCGAAGT
>JBDSVN010000009.1:0-12100 GCA_039927175.1 Lysobacteraceae bacterium
GCTTGTTCGCGCGCAACGAACGCCTCGTCTGCCACTTCGACACCGACTTCGGCCCGATGTGCCTGGTGATGGTCGGCGCGGTGCTGGTTTCCGGTGTGGAAACCGTCTGGAGCGGAATTGAAATCCCGCGCTACGCATCACGGATCGTGCGCAAGGATTGGCGAGGGAAGGACATTACGCTCGATCGCTTTGCGGAGATGGCACGATTCAATTATGGATCGACAGTGATTGTGCTGTTGCCAAAGGGGCGCGTGGAGTTGAATGGGACGTTGTTTGCTGAGGAGGGTGTGCGTCTTGGCCAACGATTGGGTCGGCTGTTGTAAAGCAAAGCTTTCGTGCGCTACGCGCGCGAGCAACTTTCTGTTTCGGTAGAAAGTAGCCAAAGACCATCGCGCCGGACACTCACCGGAACGATGAAACCGTCCCGGTACCCTGCGCTTCTCGCGGACAGGGGGTCCAAAAGGGGTCAGGTTCATTTATTCCTAAACAAATGAACCTGACCCTTTTCCCCTGCAAAGAAAGGTGGCTCGGACGCGCAGCGTTCGAAACCGTCGTTGATCTTCAGATCCACAGAAACAACATCAGCGCTTGCTACACCCCACCAACTTGATCCTCTGCCCCCTGCGCAACACATACGGCGGCTTGATTCCATTCGCGCGCGCGAGTTCGCGAATGTCATCGCAATTCTTGCGGTCTGCGATCTGGTACAGGGTGTCGCCATTCTGGACTGTGTAGGAATGTACCGGCCCCTTCTTCTTGTCGCGACCACGCGAACGCGAATCGTCGGCGACTTGTGGTGCAGCCACTGGTGGCGGCGCAGTAACGACTGGCTTGCGCGCAGCGGCCAGGTCGGCGGCAAGCTGATGACGTGCAGGATTGTTCACGCAGTTCGTGCGATACAGGCGCATCACGTATGGCGGCACCCGCAGCACTGTTCCTGCGGCGATCGGATCGCGCGGATCGTAGCGCGGGTTGAGGTTACGCAGCGCGCGGAACCAGCCATCGCGCACGCCGTTGTTGCCGAGGCAAATCGTGAGTTCGTTGATCGATGTCGGATTCGCCAGCGTCAGCAATTGCGGCTCGCCAGCATTCACGTGCGGGAATTGCAAACCGTATTCCTTCGGATTGAGGAACAGCCACGCCGCAGCAAGAACGCGTGGCACGTAATCACGGGTTTCCGGCGATAGCTGACTGTAAACCTCCGGATCCCAGAAACTCTTGCCGCCGGTGCTCGTGTACAAGCGGCCGATTTTACCTTCGCCACCGTTGTATGCAGCGATCGTGAGTTCGAGGTTATTGCCGAGTTCTGCAAATCGATCGTTGAGGTATTGCACGTTGGCACGTGTTGCGAGTGTCGGGTCGTAGCGTGTGTCGAAACCGTTGTAATCGCCAAGTCCGTAGCGCTGGCCAGTGGCAGGCATGAATTGCAGCAGGCCGGCAGCGCCCGAACGCGACACAGCATGCACCTTGCCGCCGGATTCCTGCGCCATGATGCCGAACAGCAACGCTTCCGGAAGACCAGCGCGCTGGTATTCGGGCCACATCAACTGGCGCATGTACTGATAATTTTCCCACGCGTCGATCAATTGCGAACGATTCGACGTCAGCCACTCGGTCAACGCGGCTTTCATCGGCTCGTTCAGGGTGATGATCTCGCGCAGGTCGCGACCCTTGAGCATCGCGACCGGGCGCGACGCCGCGGGTAAGTTCGCGATCACCGGCGATCCCGCATTCGTCGTCGCGTCCGGCGCGGCATTGCTGTTGTCGGTTGGCTTCGTGTCATCGACCGATGCGAAGCCCTCGCCATCGTTGTCGATCTCGGCAGCCTGGCGTTTCAGCAACGCATCGTAGGCGGCAATGAAGCGATTGCTATCGCATTGCGCATTGGCTTGGCAATGGCTCGCTGCATCGAGCAGGTCATTGCTGGCGGAGTTGATCGCGCTGTGGCCCGCATCGGTGTCGCCATGGGCGACGCTGTCCAGCCCTGCGTTGTATCGCGCGATGTCCGCATCGAGCCGCGTATACAGGGCTGCGACGGAAGGCGGAGCGACTTGTGCCGCATGCCCACCGGCGGTGGTTTGCGTGGGAGAAACGGTGGCGCAGGCAGCCAGCACGCAGCAAGACGACAGAATGGCAAAACGCAGCATGGAATTCCTTGATGAACGACAGATGCCAAACATGACAACTCGACTACTGCAGCCTAACGACCACGCCGCTCGCGGGCAACCGCTATCGCGTGCGCTGTTGCGCGACTAGAATCAGGACGATCATCGCCATGGAGCACAACGTGACCTCGACTGCAGACGGCATCCTGATCGGCAAGAGCATCACCGACGCAAGCGGCGGACAAGTGTTCCTGCTGCCGCGCTACGGCAATCGCCACGGGCTTGTTGCGGGCGCGACTGGTACCGGCAAGACGGTGTCATTGCTGGTGATGGCCGAAGGGTTCTCGCGGCTCGGCGTGCCGGTGTTCATGGCAGACGTGAAAGGCGATGTCGCCGGCATCGCGATGGCTGGCGCAGCGAGCGACAAGCTGAACCAGCGCGTTGCGGAGATCGGCATTCCGGATTGGCACGCCGAAGCGAATCCGACCGTGTTCTGGGATATCTACGGCGTATCCGGCCATCCAGTGCGCACCACGGTCAGCGAAATGGGGCCGACCCTGCTTGCCCGCATCATGGACCTGAACGATACCCAGGAAGGCGTGCTTGAAGTCGTGTTCAAGTTTGCCGACGACAATGGCCTGCTGCTGCTCGACCTCGACGACTTGCGTGCGTTGCTGAACCACTGCTCGGAAAACCGTTCGGAGATTTCCGGAAAATACGGATTGATCAGCACCGCTTCGGTCGGCGCGATCCAACGCGGCTTGTTGCAGATCGAGCAGCAAGGCGGCGACAAGTTCTTCGGCGAACCAGCGCTGGATCTTTCCGACTTCATGCGCCAGGACATGAACGGGCGCGGCATCATCAATGTACTCGCCGCCGACAAGCTGATCCTGCAACCGAAACTGTATTCCACCTTCCTGTTGTGGTTGCTGTCGGAACTGTTCGAGAAATTGCCCGAGGTCGGCGATCTCGACCAGCCGAAACTCGTGTTCTTTTTCGATGAGGCGCATTTGTTGTTCGATGATGCGACACCGGCATTGCAGCAACGCGTCGAACAGGTGGTGCGGATCATCCGTTCGAAAGGCGTCGGCGTGTATTTCTGTTCGCAATTCCCCGACGACGTGCCTGACAACATCCTCGGCCAACTCGGCAATCGCGTGCAGCATGCGTTGCGCGCGTTTACGCCGCGCGACCAGAAAGCGGTGAATGTTGCCGCGCAGACATTCGTGGCAAATCCGAAACTCGATGTTGCGAAAATCATCTCGCAACTCGGAGTCGGCGAAGCGCTGGTGTCAACGCTGCAGGACAAAGGCGTGCCGATGCCGGTCGAACGCACCTTGATCTGTCCACCACATTGCCGGATGGGCGCGATCACCGACGCCGAACGTGCAACGGTGCGTTCGCGCAGTCCGGTCGGCGGCAAGTACGACACGGCAGTCAATCGCGAATCGGCTGCCGAGCTGTTGGCGCAGCGCCACGACATGCCAGCCGCAGCGACAGGCGGCAGCACGCAACAAAGTGGAACGAATGCACCTGCGGCAGCGGCGGGAAGCGGCGTTGGCCAGACCGTCAAGGACTGGATCTTCGGCACCAATCGCCGCCAGGGCATGATTGAAACCATGGCCAAACAGACCGTGCGCACGGTGGGCAGCCAGGTTGGCCGGCAAATCCTGCGCGGCGTACTGGGCGGGATTCTCGGATCGAGCAGGCGCTGATCCCGGCGCGATGCCATGACCGTGCAAGGTCGCGTTGACACGTCGCCAGCACGCCATGGCGTTGCGGCGGTCCTGCGTTATCCGATGCAATCGGCGTCGATCACGATGCTGCTCGCGTTGTCGTTCAGCATGCTGCTGACGATCGCGCCGCTAGCCGGCATCCTGATCGAGCTGATCGTCTGGGCTGCTGCCTATCACTACGCGGTGGAAGTCTTCGAGCGCAGCACGAATGGTTCGACTGTAGCCCCGGAATTCGCCACTGGTTCCACCGGCATCGGCTGGACGCTGCTGATCCTGCAACTACTGTTCTCAGTAAGCGGGTTGTGGTTCGACACGCGCGTCGAAACCACGGGTTTGCGTTGGCTCGGCATCGGTTTGATCGCCTGCATCCAGCCGGCAATCACCTTGACCACGGCGATGAACCGCGACATCGCTGCGGCATTGAATCCGCTTCGCCTGCTGCAGGTGATATCGCGCCTTGGCATGGGGTATGCGCTGCTGATTGCGGCAGGAATTGCACTGGGGGTGGTGCAGCATGCGGTGATCGGAATCAACGCTGCCAGCAGGACCTATGTCCTGGTTGTCGTCTCGGGGATCAGTGCGGGCGGCACGCAACAGGTCGCAGGAGTCTTCGCCGGAAACTGGTTGCTGGTCGTGGTCGGCCAGATGGTTTCCGGTTTCGTGCTGTTCTACGCAATCGTGGTGTATTTCCACCTGCAAGGCCGGATGGTATTCACGCATCGCGACGCACTCGACTTCACGCCAACGCCGGAAACCACGCTGCACCCGGAGGATCGGCATGCACCCCTGATGGATCGCGTGGACGAACTGGTTGCGGATGCGGACAACGCCGGCGCTGCACGCATACTGGGCGCGTGCCTTGCCAGCGAACCGCATACATCGCCTGCGATGCACGTACGTTATCGCCAACTGCTGGCGAAGATCGGCGATGAAACCGGTTTGCTTGCGCATGCGAAAGCACGCATCAGCACATTGCTGGTCAGTGGCGACAAACGCGAAGCATTGGCACTACTGCGCGATGCATTGACCCGGGACCCGCAGTTTCGTGCTGTGACATCCGAGCAAACCACGCAACTCGCGCGCGCCGCTCAGCGCTTCGGGCAGAACGATCTCGCACTTGCCCTGCTGCAGAATTTCCAACTGCACCATCCGTACAGCCAGGACATTGCACCCAACGCCTTGATCGCGGCTCGCCTGCTGGTGGAACGCCACACCGATGTCGCCGGAGCGCGGACATTACTCGAAGCCGCCGCCGACCATTGTGTCGATCAGGCAACCCTTGATGCCGTACTCGGGCAAATCGCAAAGCTCGACGCGTTGTCGCAGCGACTGCCGAAGTCCGAATCAATACCCCGTAGCTGATCAGGTGGGATTGGTTTGCCAAACAAGACGCAATGATCGATTCGACGCACGCCTACCAGCCTCCACCACCACCTCCGCCGCCGCCACCACCCGACGAGCCACCGCCACCGGAACTGCTGCCCGGCGGCGAGGACGACGACGAAATCGCGCTTGAGAAACTGCCGCTGATCGAGCGGCTCATGTCGGTGAAATTCATTGGCATGCCGTTGGTGCTGCTGTACCAGCCAACCGAATTCGCCGCCTGGAGTGCAGCCGCTGCGCCGACGGCAGCCGTGAACTTGTGTGTCCACGCCTCCTCGACTCCAAGAGCCAGCGCGAACGGCAATAATTTCTGGTAACGCCCTGCATCGAGCACGGGTTTGCCGCTGCCGGGCAATTTCAGCGCATGCAATTCATCGCGATCGGCCACGCACATGTAGAGCTTCAATCCATCGGCAATGTCCAGCAGCTTGCGGCCTTCGATGGTTTGCGCCTTCATCAGCCGCGCGAACAACAGGTTGGTCGCCACCATCAACCCAAGCATCGCCAGGCCCAACGGCAATCCACCATGCGAGCCAACGGCAAATACCACCAGTCCGACGAGCGCGGTCGCTACGAATCCGGGCCACAGTGCGCTGCCGTTGGTGACGAAATATTTCTGCTGGAAGCGTCCCTTCAAACTTGCATGGTGTGCGTCGCGTGCAGCGCGGATCGTGATCGCGTTGTCGTCCTTCAATGCAATCGCGCTGCCTGCATCCGGCAACAGCCCACTCCACAAAACACTTTGCGATGGATCTGCTGGCGCCTGTGTCGCAGACTGCGGGCGCGACAACGTCCACGAGCTGGACATGATGCGCTCGTCTTGCTGGATGGTCAGGAATCCGCCAACCGCCATCGATACAAGGTCGGAAGAAAAACAACGATCGTCATAGTGCATGTGCTGGACGTAGCGCATTTCCGCTGGCGTCGCCTCCGGCGGCGGATCGTACTGGGCAATGATCACGCCCGGATCGGGATCGCGTCCCGCCGTGCGCCACGCCCACATGTAATACATCCACAAGCCAATCAATCCGACCAGCCCGACTAACAACGCTGCATTGTCCGCCAACAGCCAACGCAAGCGTTGCGACGACGACGGTTCAGTGACGATGCCCTTCGGGAACATCACCACGATGGTCATGCCATTGCGTGGCGACAGCACGGCCGTGCTGGAAAAACTCACCTCACCGGGGCCATCGATGCTGGATTGCCAGTCGGTGCCATCCGCACCTTGAGGTCCGGTGTAAGCTTTGGTCTGCAATTTGTCCGCCGGCACAGGCGCAGGCAATTGCACGTGCGCACTGGCCTGGTCGATCGGAAAATCCCAGCCGTTACCGGTGGCGTTCCAGTACAGCTCGTCGTGGTCGCGGAAAAAACCGAGTTCGCGGGTCGCGTTATAATGCAACTCGTAGGTGTAAGTGCCCGGATCGAGGGTGATGTCCTTGCTGCCGAGATATATGCGCAGGCCATTGCTTTTCTGTTCGATGCGCGTGGCTTCCGTATTACCGTCACGCCTGGCATTGATCAGGTTGAAGCGCACTTCCACGTTGTTGCCGATCCGGTCGCGGTACTTGGTCGGAAAATCGCGAAAGATGCCGTGGCGGATCGCATTACCTTCGGACTGCACCTTGATCGTCTCGGTGACATCGAGCGAAGCATCGTGCGCGATCACGATCTCGCTGTGGAAATCGAGGATGCGCTCGTCCGCGCGCGCGCTGGATGCAGCAAACAGAGCGAACCCGATGATGGCGATGCAGCCAAACCAATTGCTGCGACTCATGCAATGCCCTCTACTTTCGGTGCAATCCGCGCATCGTCGGCGGCGTGGAAGAATTCGGCCGGCTTGAAATCAAACGCGTTTGCGATCAGTGAGGCCGGGAATTTCTGGATACCGTCGTTCAAGTCGCGCACTGCGCCGTTGTAAAAACGCCGCGCGTATTGCAAGTGGTCTTCGACATCGACCAGGCCGGATTGCAACTGCGCGAAGTTCTGGTTCGCCTTCAGGTCCGGATACGCTTCCTGCAACATCAGCAGGCGACCGATCCCCTGTTCAAGATCGGCTTCCACCTTGCCGAGCTGTTGTGGGCTTTTCAGGGTCATCGCCTGCGAACGCAATGCGGTGACGTCTTCCAGCACCGTTTTTTCATGCCCGGCGTAAGCCTTCACCGACTCGACCAACATTGGCACCAGATCGTGGCGGCGCGTGAGTTGCACGTCGATATCGGCCCAAGCCGTGCGCGATTGGTTGCGCAATCGCACCAGGTTGTTGAACCTCCAGATCGCCCAAGCGACCAATGCCGCAACCAGGATCACGAAAAGAATCAGCATCCGTATGCTCCAGAGTTACGTGCAAGGGTCGTCGTGCGATTGTATGCGACGCAACCGCCGTCGTGCCCCGTATCATGCCGACATGTCCCGCTGGCGCCCGCCTCCACCGCATTCGACCGCGATCATCACCCGCGATGGGTATGAGCGATTGCGCGCCGAACTCGACGAGTTGTGGAAACGCAAGCGGCCGGAAGTCGTTGCGGCGCTTGCCGCCGCCGCCGCTGAAGGCGACCGTTCGGAGAACGCCGAATACATCTATCGCAAAAAACAACTGGGCGAAATCGACCGCCGCGTGCGCTACCTGAGCAAGCGCTTGCCTGCGATGAAGGTTGCAGAAGGCATCCCGTCGGATATCCATGCGATTTTCTTCGGCGCGTCGGTCACGCTCGAACACGATGACGGAACCACGGCATGCTACCGCATCGTCGGACCGGACGAGACCGATGCCAAAGCCGGCGACATCAGCATCGATTCGCCGCTGGCTCGGGCGATGTTGCGCAAACGCAGCGGTGATGCTTTCGAGGCGATGCTGCCAACCGGCAACCAACAGTTCGGGATCATTGCGGTCGATTACACACACAAGTAAGCCACCCGATCACGGCGTGTCTGGATCGGCGGCATCTTCCACCGAATCACCCTTGTTACGCGCCAGTTCCGCGAGTTTCTGGTAACGGTTGCGGAATCTATCGATGTCGCTGTCGTCGAGCTCTTCAAGGTCCAGCAACGCGTTGTGCGCTGGTTCCATTGCACGGATCAGTTCGTCGAGTTTGATCTGCAACGCGACGCTGTCGCGGTTTTGTGTATTCTGGATCAGGAACACCATCAGGAAGGTGATGATGGTCGTGCTGGTATTGATCACCAGTTGCCAGGTGTCGCTGTAATGGAAGATCGGCCCGCTGACACCCCAGACGATAATGGTTCCTGCGGCAAGCGCGAAACAGATCGGACGTCCGCTGAAGCGCGATGCACTCTTGGCGAAACGGGTGAACCAACTGGCGTTTTTCATGGGCAATCTCGCGAGCGAAACGGACTCCATTTTGCACGTAATACCGTCGTCTCCACAGTCACCGCGCAAACCAAAAGTATTTTCATCTGCCGACTATTCAGCTTTTTTGATCAAATCCCGCCAAACCAATCGTAACCCTGGTCTTCCCAGTAACCGCCGTTGCCGCCACCGATGTTCGCGTAGCTATCCACCAGTTCGATCGCGGCCAGATATTTCGATTGCTTGTAACCGAGCTTGCGTTCCAGCCGCACGCGGAGTGGCGCACCATTGGCGATCGGCAACGGTTTGTCGTTGAGGTCGTAGGCAAGAATCGTTTGCGGATGGAAGGCATCAACGATCCGGCAACTCTCGTAATAGAGACTGTCGCCCAGCGTGTCCATGCAACGAAACACCACGAAGCGCGCCTGCGGCTTGATGCCGGCGCGTTCGAGCACACCGCGCAACGGCACGCCCTTCCACTTTCCAATCACGCTCCAGCCTTCAACGCAATCGTGGCGGGTGATCTGGGTGCGCGACGACAACGCGCGCAATTCATCCAGCGACAGGCTGAAGGGTCGCTCGACGAGTCCACGTATCTCCAGCTTCCAATCCTTGAATCCGTTCGCGACGTGGGCGAGGTAATCGTCGTCCTGCGGATTGATCGATCCATTCGCACGAAAATACGGCGCGATGTCGGCCTCGCTGAATTCACGCGCAAGCGCATTCGCCGGCATGACCGTGCGCTGCGCCGCTTCGGTGAATGGACCGGCCTTGCCGAGTACCGAGGAAAACCACGATGTGTTCGCAAGCTTGTCGCAGCCGCCGAGGAACAAGGCGCTGCCACCAGCGATGCTGCGTGCGATGAACTTGCGCCGAGCGAGCGGCTTGCTGTCGATCCTAGCGTGGTCATTGGATTTCATGGTTGTCGCCCTTCGCAACAGGAACCTTGTAGTAACCGGTGATCATCGAGCGCAACTGGTTCCACACGCCCGACACCAGCAGCTCGAACACATGGACCAGCACGAAGGCGATCAACCCGAACGCGAGGATGAAATGGATCGTGCGCGCCGATTGCCGGCCGCCGACAAGATCCACCAACCAGCCCAGTGTCGGATCCAGGTTCGGCGACATCGCAAGGCCCATCAGCACGATGCCGGGGCCGAGCAGCAGGATCACCACGAGGTAGGCAAGTTTTTGCAGGATGTTGTAGCGGGTGGCTTCCTCGCCGCGCGGATGCTTGAATTTCATGTGCTCGATGATCGAACGCCCGATTCCGCGCCAGTCCTTGCCGGTCGGCGCGAGGTCGCGACTGAAGTGCCGGCTCAGGAATGTCCACAACAGATACAGCGTGCCGTTGATCGCGAAGATCCAGGCAAACGTGAAATGCCATTGTCGCCCCATCGCCAGCGACCGCAGCGCCGGCAACGTCGCCCACGAAGGGAAACCGATGCTGCGTGGCTGGCCGTTCGGGCCTGCCGAAACGCCGAGTACACCCGTGGTGGTGAATTGATGGCTACCAATCTGGGTGACGCCACGCAGGCTGCCGTCGCTGTCCTGTACGCCACCGAGCATCAGCACTGGCTTGTCGAAATGCGATTGGCTGCCCCAGTACAGCGCCGGATGCGCGTTGAAGATCTGCAGCCCGCTGCCGACCATCACGAACAGGCATACAACATTGATCCAATGCATGATCCGCAACGGCAAGCGATGCCGGTAGATCGTCCATGCCGGTGGCTGCGTGGGTTGCGGTTCGACCTGCGCCGCCGGCAGATCCATCGATGCTTCGGTTGCAGCCATCGTGATCGCTCCTGTGCTGACGGCGCGAGCGTACTCCGGTTTACAAATGGAGTCGTAATAACCATGTGAAAGCCGTACCGCGCACTCCAGCCGCAGGGACGGCTAGAATTGAATTCATACACCGGAGCAAAACATGGTCAAGCGCATCGACATCGACACGCCGAACGGACGCATCGGCGCATGGCAGGCTATGCCGGAAGGCAAGCCGCGCGACGGCATCGTGCTGATCCAGGAAATCTTCGGCGTCAACGCGCACATCCGCAGCGTGGCCGATCGTTTCGCCGCGCATGGTTATGCGGTGATCGCGCCAGCATTGTTCGATCCGGCCGAACGCGATGTCGAACTCGATTACGACGCCGCCGGGATTGCGCGCGGCCGCGAACTGGCTGCGGCGATCGGCTTCGACACAGCGCTGGATTCGATCGACGCAGCCGCGAAAGTATTGCAAGGCATATTGGAAAGTCCGCACACGGATGTGCGGGCTCTTGCGAGGGATTCACACATCGCAGCGATCGGCTATTGCTGGGGCGGCAGCCTCGCATTCCTCGCCAACACGCGGCTTGGCCTGACTGCCGTCAGCTACTACGGTGCGCGCACCGTGCCGTTCGCCCATGAAACTGCACACGCACCGCTGCTGTTCCACTTCGGCGAACGCGACACCTCGATTCCTGCCGCCGATATCGCCACAATCAGGGCCGCACAACCGGATGCCGAAGCGCATGTCTGGCCTGCTGGCCACGGCTTCAATTGCGAGGCGCGTGCGGATTACGATGCAGACAGCGCGGCGAAAGCACTGTCGGTGACACTTGGATTTCTGGAACGGGAGTTGACGTGATGGCAACCGCTACTTCCCTGAAACTCGAAGAAGGTTTCAGGATGCATCCCAAACTTGTTGCGGACACCGTCGGTGTCGGGCCGCTTCCGCTGTCCGCCGTACGCCTGATGAAGGATGCGCGCTATCCGTGGCTGATCCTGGTGCCGCGCCGGCCGAAACTGCGCGAGTTCCTCGAATTGCAGGACAACGAGCAATCGCTGCTGCTGGAGGAAATCCGCCGTTGCTGCGAATTGTTCAAGGCGCTGCACAAGCCGGTGCGCATCAATATCGCGATGATCGGCAACATCGTGCCGCAATTGCACGTGCACATCGTTGCCCGCTTCAGCAACGACGCAAGCTGGCCGCGCCCGGTCTGGGGAATTGGCGAAGCAGAGCCCTACCCGCCGGAGATCCTCAAGGCACGGGCAGCCCGCTACAAGCAATTCTTCGGCATCTGATCGCGCGGTCCGTGAAGCTTTCGCTCGCATGAACGATTCATCGTCATGAGTGATTGGCGCATTGAACACCTCGGTGACACCGCGTTGCTGTTGCGGTTCGGCGAGCGCAGCGATACCCCGATCGACCGCGCGACCAACCAACGTATCCACGCCTGCGTCGCTGCATTGCGTGAGCAGTTGCCGGATTGGTTGGTCGATCTCACGCCCGCGTACGCGAGCCTTGCCTTGCATGTGGATGTCACGCACATCGGCACGGACGATCCACTCGGTATTGCCGAACGCTGGCTCGCTCAAAAGATGCAAACTGCAACGACCACGACAGTCGCTGCGTCACGCTGCGTCGAGATTCCAGTCGCCTACGGCGGCATTGATGGCCCCGATCTCGCTGCGCTCGCGGCGCATGCCGGCATCACGGCCGAGGAAGTCATCGCGCGCCACACACACGTCGAATACACCGTCGCGATGCTTGGATTCGCGCCGGGATTTCCGTATCTGCT
>JBDSVN010000010.1:0-5641 GCA_039927175.1 Lysobacteraceae bacterium
GCCGCAATGCAGTTGCGCGACGGTAGAGTGAGTGGGCCGTTTCACGCCGCCGATCCCCATCGGCCAGGTAACCCAACGCCACATAAGATTCCGGCAAGGATGGATCGAGGCTCAAAGCGCGCTCGGCATTATCGCGAGACAACGCGAAGGCATCGGCGTAGGTGATGCGCGCGCTCCAGTCGGGAAGAATCACATAAGTCAGCGCCAACCCGGCATAGGCTTCGGCGAATTGCGGGTCGCCTTGAGCGGAGTGCTCGAACTGTTTGACTGCCTCCCACAGGTTGTTCTCGCCACGCTGTTGCCAAAATGCAAGCCCGCGCAGGTAGGCGTCGTGAGCCTCGATGCTGGTTGTGCCCCGTTGCGGCGCGGTCGAGCCGCGCGCATCAGCCATCTTCACCTGCAATTCGTTTGCGATCGCTTTGGCGATTTCATCCTGGATCGCGAAGATGTCCTTGAGGTCGCGATCGTAGGTCTGCGACCACATATGGAAACCGTTGCTCGCGTCAATCAACTGCGCAGTGATGCGCACGCGTTCGCCCTGTTTGCGCACGCTGCCTTCGAGCACCATCCGCACCTTCAATTCCTTGGCGATCTCGGGCACTTCCTTGTGGCTGTCCTTGAACGAGAACGATGAGGTGCGCGCAGCGACCTGCAACTTGGGAATCTGCGCCAGCACGTTGAGGATTTCCTCGCTGATGCCGTCGGAGAAATACTCGTTCGCTTTGTCGCCCGACATGTTGATGAAAGGCAGCACGGCGATGGAGTAGGGGTTCACTTTCGATTTTTCGGCATTGAACTCGGCGGCGACATGCGCGGTCGCTTGCGTCACCATCGCGGCTTCACGGCGCGGCGCGAGCACGAACTTGTCGAATGCGAAATAGCCGATCGCCACCACCGCGACGATCAGGATAAGGCGATCCATGCGACGCGCTGTTTGCGGCGCGATCGATTCACCAGGCATTACCTCTGCATCGCGTTTCAAGCCTTCTGGCGTCAGTTCGAATACCCACGCCACGACCATCGCTGGCAGAAATCCGACGGCCAGTGCGATCACGATGCTGCGCGCAATCCAGTCCGCCGCGCCGAACATCGGCAGGATCGTTCCCGCCACCTGCACCACCAGCCACGCGCCGACCAGATACAAGCCGGCAGCACGGATGACATTGCGACGCTTGAGTTCGGCGATGAAACTCATGGTGTGGATGACTTGCTGGCGTCAAGGCCACACTCGAAATCGGTGTTGCCGAGTGCGCGGCATCCGACTGGCCAGCCTTTCTCGCGCCAGTAGCGGACGAAACCGTAGTCGACCAGTTTCTCCTTGACCTTCGGGTCGCGCAGCAAGGAAAGACCGGCTGACGGTTGCCTGCTGTACACGTTGGCGAAGAAATAGGTCTGGTCCATGGGGCCAGCCTGGCTGAAATAGTCCACATAACCGGCCACGTCGCCACGGGCGACCAGGAAATTGGAAATCTCGGCGGGCGGCAAAGCCTTCAGCGCTGCGCGCGCCGTCTGTTCGTCCACGTTGGCATCGCCCTGCACCCAGGGTATCAGGGCTTGCAGCAGCTTCCCGTCAGCCGGATATCGGGCCTGGATGTCCGCCACTGCCATGCGCACTTCATTGCTGCGCGAATTTGCCAGGGCATAGTTGAGCGCTCCAAACCTGCTGTCGGTGTTGTTCGGGTCAAGAACGCGCAATCGTTGCAAAGAGGACTCCACGTCCACGCGATCACCCAAGGCGATTGCAGCCGCAAGCCGACGCATCCAGCCGACAATGAAATACGGATCGAGGGTTACCAGCTGGTTCGTGGCTTGCAGCGACTCGTTGGGGCGTCCGACCAGGTACATCAACTCCGAATAATCTTCGCGCGCGTCGGGATAGCTCGGATCCAGCGCAATGCTGCGCAGGTAATGCCGCTCGGCCTCAGCGTAATCGAAGCGCTCGCGGGCGACATTGGCCAACACATGTTCAGTCGCTGCTGAGTCCGGTGCCAGTTTCTTCGCTTGCTCGGCCGCAGCGGCCGCCTTGACCAGCCAGTCCCTGGCTTGTTGCTGATCCATCGGCACGTACCAATAGATGGTGTCCTCGGCCAGCGACAGCGACGCCCAGCCTTCACCGAACTCGGGCGCCTTGGCGACCGCCGCTTCGAAATGCTCGATGGCACCCGGAAGATCCTTGCGCGCTCGCAGCAACGCACGACCCTTCAGGTATTCGTCGTACGCCACCGGATCGACCGGCGCGCGTGCCGGAATCGCTGCGGCGACACCGAGGGACTTTTCCAGCGTGCCACTAATGCGTCCGGCGATTTCGTCCTGCAGGGCGAACACACCCACCAGCTTGCGGTCGTAGGTTTCCGACCACACGTGGAAGCCGTCGGACACACGCACCAACTGTGCGGTGATGCGCACTTCCTCGCCATCGCGACGCACGCTGCCCTCGACGATGTAGGCGACGCCAAGTTTGCGACCGATGTCGCGCACATCGCCGCCCTTGCCCTTGAACTGGAACACCGAGGTGCGTGCCACCACCTTGAGCCCGGGCACCTTGGCCAGCACGTCGAGTAACTGCTCGGTCATGCCGTCGGAAAAATAATCCTGTTTCGGATCGCCGCTCATGTTGTCGAACGGAAGTACCGCAATACTGTGCTGGTCGCTGGCGATGTGCGATGCGAGCGTCGCCGCATCACCCTTGCGGAACGATGGCTGGCCATAGAAATACCAGCTCACTGCCAGCACGCCAAGCAGCCCTGCAACCGCAAACAGGCGCTTGCTGCCGGAGGTCGAGGTATCGAGTTTCAATCCCTCGGGGGTGACATCGAACACCCACGCCATCACCAGAGTGACCGGAAATCCCAGCAGCGACACCAGGATGAACACGCGCAACACCCATGGCGGCGCATCGAACGCGGGAAAGCCGATCGACACCGCCTGGATCGCCAGCCATGCGACCACCACATAGGCCGCTCCGACCTTGAACACTTTGCGGCGCTTGAGTTCGTCGATCAGGCTCATGGTTTGGATTCCGGCATGCGCGGCGGGTATTTGATGGTCTGCGACGGCGGCCAATGCAATCCGGATTCGGCGAGCCTGGCCTTGAAATTCGGGGTTGCGTCGAGGTCGAACGGTGCGCCGCACTGGCATTCGCTGACGAGCACGGCAAGCAGCAAGCCACCAGCCGGCCTGGCATCCAGAGCGGCAGCTTGGCGGTTGGCTTCGGCGCGGTTGCCTGAGAGCGCGGCTTCGACTGCATCGGCTATGGCCCAGAACTTCAATTTCGAAGCCTTGCGATCGACGCCCTGCAAGCGTGCGTGGATGCTTGTCGCGCTTTCGCCTGCAGTGGTATCCACGATCACTTGCGCCATGTAATAGCCTTCTCCCGCAGGCTTCATCGAAGCAAGCGATTTTCTGGCGTCCGCGATCCGACCGAGCATCGCCAATGCAATCGCTTCGTCGTCGCGATGGATTTCGGCGCCGGTCGCACGTGCATAGTCCGCGTTGATGGCCAGCACGCGCTCGGGATGACCAGTCGCGCGGGCAGCCCACATCCGTGTGTGGTAGTTGATTGCGTTCAGCGGGTCGCAGGCGTTCACTCGCGCGCCAAGATCTTCGATGAGGTCGCCGTAGCCGAACGCACTGGCGAACACCGGCATCCAGTCCGGCGCGCTGCAACCGGGTTGCTTGAGGGCAGACTCGATGTGATCAGCCAGGCCATGCCAGTCGTCGCTCAGCAACTGGCGTTCGCCCAGCGCCAGCTCGCGTTGCTGTTGGTCGGGACTGTTGTCGGCGGCAAGTTGCAGGCTTTGCAACGCCGAGCGCTGCGCATCGAGGCGTTCGGCTTGGCTACCGTCGTCGCCGACCAAAATGTGTTCGTACAGATCGGTCTTGGCGAAATAGGCGAAGGAGAATCCGGGGTCCAGCGCGATCGCCTTGTCGAATTCGACATTCGCAAGACGCAGTCCCGCGATCAGCTCGATATCAGGTTTGCTGTGGGCATCGCTGTAAAGCTTCCAGCCCTTCTGATAGGCGATGAACGCATCGACATTCTTCACCCCGGCCTCGCGCATGTGCGCGAGCTGTTTTTCGTCGAGAACAATGTTCAGCGCAGCGGCCACCTGGGTGGCGATGTCGAGTTGCACCGCGAGCGTGTCCTTCATCGTGCGATCGTAGGTTTGCGACCACAACTGGGTGCCGTCCGACGCACGCAGCAACTGCGCGGTGATGCGCGCGCGATCGCCATCACGCCGTACGCTGCCTTCGAGCAGGTTGGCCACGCCCAGCTTTTTGCCGATCGCGCCTGGATCGTCATGGCTTCCCTTGAACTGGAATGACGAAGCACGACCGACCACGCGCATGCCGTCGATGCGTGCCAGCGAATTCAGGATTTCCTCGGAGACACCGTCGGAGAAGTATTCATTATCCTTGTCGGCAGACAGGTTTTCGAACGGCAATACGGCGATCGAACGCGGATCAAGCTTTGACCTTTCCGCGCCGATTTCAGCAGTGACATGCGCTGCGGTTTGTGTCACCAGCGCGGCTTCGCGTCGCGGCGCAAGCACGAATTTGTCGAACGCGAAATAGCTGATTGCCGCGATCGAAATGACCAGCAGCCACTGATTCATTCGATGCGCGGTTTGTGGCGCGATGGATTCCCCGGGCTTGACGTCTTCATCGCGCTTGATGCCATCGGGCGTCAGCTCGAACACCCAGGCCACGATCATCGCTGGAAGAAAGCCAACCGCAAGCGCGATGATCAGGCTGCGCAATGCCCAAGGCGGCCCATCGAAAGCGGGTAACACCGTACTGGCGACTTGCACCAGCAACCATGCGCCAACGAGATACAACCCGGCGGCCCGGATGACGTTGCGGCGCTTGAGTTCGGCGAGCAGGCTCACTGTGGTTCTTTCGCTATGGCGCGCAGGGCCTGACGAACGGGTTTGCCGTACACCATCAAGTTGGTGATGTTGGTCTCGGTGTCCATGACGCGCAGACGCAGCATCGGGATGAAGTCGGGATTGCTTCGCAAGGTGGAAGCGCTTGTCTTGATCACTTCCGGGGACAAGCCGGTTGAACAAGGGTAATCGAGCGCACGGGTGAAGTTGGTGTGGTAGTCACCGACCACCGTGATGAGGTCGCCGCACTTGGCGTCGAGGGCATGCTGTACTTCGATCGGTATCGCCATCCTGAAGGCACGTCGATACGGTGAGTTGAGGCCTTCCTGGGCGATCGTGTCGAACAAGGTGGAGGTATAGAGCTGTGTTGCTGCATTGCGCAGTGCCTTGTCGCGAATCAGGCCCATCGATCCGGTGGACGTCAGCTCGTCGTAGGTAGCCCGTTGGCGGATGTTGTCGTTGTACTGGGTCGCACGAAATGCGTTGGTCAGCAGGTCTTCGTCAGACAGCGGCACTGCACCGGTGAGTGCATTCAACGCGCGCATTGCAGTTGACCGCACGTTGCCGAGGTACTGAATGTCGAACTCGTAGCCCCAATCTTCGGTACGCATGTCGGCTTTCAAGTTCTCGGTGAATTGCGCCGCCTTAGTGTCGGTTTGCTGGTTCTCGTTCCAGTTCGATGCCTGCAGGCCGATGAACACACCCACGACTACCACGACGAGTTCAATGGCAATTGCAGCCCAATCCTGCTTCTT
>JBDSVN010000011.1:0-4176 GCA_039927175.1 Lysobacteraceae bacterium
TCCTGACGCCAGAAATTATCGGATCGGCAATCCTGGCAGCACCATCAACGATGTCCAGCGGTGGGTGAAACCGGTGGTTCGCCACCTTTCGCTCGGCCAGTGAAACAACATCCTCGTCGGTCACCCAGCCGGTATCGACCGCATTCATGTGGATGCCGTCGCCGTGGTAATCAGTAGCCGACGTGCGTGTCATCATGTTGAGCGCGGCCTTCGCCATGTTCGTATGCGGATGCCGGGTGGTCTTGAACTTGCGATAGAACTGGCCTTCCACCGCCGAGACATTGACGATGTGCTTGTCGCGCTCGGGTGTGCGCAGCATCAGCGGCTTCAGCCGCGCGTTGATGATGAATGGCGCGATCGCATTCACCAGTTGCACTTCCAGCAATTCCACCGACGGCACTTCGGCCATCAGTAGTCGCCATGAATTGCGTTCGCGCAGATCAATCTGTTGCAGATCCTGGTCGAGCCGTCCCTGCGGAAACAGGTGTTGACGCGTTTCGAATTCCTCCGCAAGCAACGGCACCTGTGAGAGTTCCGCAGCACGGGCGATGCCGGCGATGTCGTCGTTCGTCCTGCCCGTTGTCGCCAGCGACGCATCACCCGCTTCCGGCAACATCGCATAACGACGCAAACCTTCGTAACCGCCAAGCAACTTGCGCAGATGCGCGGGCACGTCGTGCGCGGCAGCGATTTCGGCCTCCATCATGTGCGCATAGAACTCGGGCGGGCGGCGCACCGTCTGGCATGCATTGTTGATGATGAAATCAAGGCGTTCGCGCGTCGCTACCAACTCATGGCAGAACGCTTCGACGCTCGGCGTGTGACGCAGGTCGAGACCGAATATCTCCAGCCGATCAGCCCATTCGCCAAAGTCGGGCTCTTCGGCATAGCGCGCTGCCGAATCGCGCGGAAAACGCGTCGTCACGATCAGGCTCGCGCCCGCGCGCAACAACTTCAGGCCGGCCTGATATCCGATTTTGACGCGTCCGCCGGTCAGCAGCGCGACGCGCCCGTGCAAATCCGCCGTCTCGGTGCGCTTGGCGAAATTGAAATCGGCGCAATCGGGGCAGAGTTGATCGTAGAAGTGATGGATGCGTACGTACTTCTGCTTGCACACGTAGCAGTGCTGCGGTTCGATTGCTTCGCGGATTTCCGGTTCGCTGCCTTTATCGTTGACGAGTGCAACGTCATCTGCCGCGACGCCTTCAGGAGCAAAGACGTTTGGCGTGGTGAATACCGGACGCCTGCGCAATTCACGGATGCCGGTTGCATGCAGCAAGGCTTCTTCAGTCGCAACCTGCGCGGCATTGCGTTCGCGCAGAGCCTGCTTGCGCTTGCGTCGGCGCAGCACCGGATCGGGGTGATAGAACTTGCCCACCGCGTCGTGCAGGCGCTGGCGCTCTTGCTCTGGCAGTTGTTCGAACAACGCGCGATCGGATGCGAACGATTCCAGCAGCCGGATCGTGGCCTGGACATCATCCGGAATGGGCGCGCTTGGAGATTCTGGCTTTTGCGACATTGCTATCCGTGGTTGGCGTTATTGCGGCAGTTTTGCCTTGCAGGGTGCGCAGTGTAGCGGCGATGGCGACAAGACGAACAAAACAGGCCGGATCGCAAGGACGACGCCGTCGCAACGGGGGTATCCTGCTGCAGTAGAGAGTTGATCCACGCATTGCCCGGGAGGATGCATGAGCTACGTCGATGGTTTTGTCGTACCGGTTCCGAAAGCGAACCTCGCAACCTACAAGCGCATGTCGCGGAAGATGGCGAAAGTCTGGCGCGAACTGGGCGCGCTGGAATATCGCGAGTGCGTCGCCGACGACGTGAAAGCGGGCAAGCTCACTTCGTTTCCGCAGGCGGTGAAGCTCAAGCCAGACGAAGTCGTCGTGTTCTCGTGGATCGTTTACAAGACCCGCACGGAGCGCAATCGCATCAATGCGATGGGCATGAAGGATCCGCGTCTGGCCGAAATGATGAATCCAAAGAATTTGCCGTTCGATGGCAAACGGTTGGTCTGGGGCGGATTCAAGATGATGATCGACGCGTAGAACTCATATCCCGGCTGGTGAACTCTTCGCCATGCCGCATGCCGCAATGCGTGGCGCAGTCAGTACCGCAATTGCTATCAAGGCAAACGCCGGCATCGGATACAGGTAGCGATAGGTCAGCGTGGCCGAAAACAGGAAGTGGCTGATCGGCAGGCCCAGCGCATACAGCAGCAACACGCCTCCGGTTGCCGCCAGATCATTGCGATGCAGTCGCCAAAATGCCAATACGCCCAGCAAGGGCAATCCAAGCCAGCAAGCAACCAGTCACGGTGCGCCGAGCCCGAACCAGCGCGATGCTGGTGATTCGACTTGTCGCGTCGCTTCGACCGAAGTGTTCAGGACGGCGCGAGCAATAGCCTGCGCATCCGTGCAAGGCCGATTGCCAGCAAGATCATCGCGCAGCGCTGCATGCGTCCTGCGCGGATTGAAATAGCCCCTGAAGTTATGCATACCAAGTCGCACACAGCCAGTCCGTGTTCGATGGCATGGCAATCTCGGCGTGCTGTTTCAACGTATCAATCCGCAATCTCCGGCTCCACCAGTGTCGCCAGTTGCGCCAGCGATTCCTGCCAGCCGAGATAGCACATCTCGACCGGAATCATCTCCGGAATCCCTTCCTGCACGATGCTCACGTCGGTCCCGCACAGCACAGGTTTCAGCGAAACGGTCGTCTCCATCTCGCCCGACATGTTCGGATCATCGAATTCGTCTGAGTAGCGGATCCGCTCGTTCGGAATCAGTTCGCGATATTCACCGCCAAACGCATGGCCATTGCCCGTCGTGAAGTTGGTGAACGACATCTTGAAGGTGCCACCGACCCGCGCGTCCATGTGTTGCACCTTGCAGGTAAATCCGTAAGGCGGCAGCCATTTTGCCATCGCATCGGCATCGAGGAAGGCACGATAAACACGTTCTGGCTTGGTGCGCAGAATGCGGTGAAGGCGGACGGTTCCGGTCGGCATGCTGCAGCCCTCCGATGATCTAGCCGTATGGACAAAGTTTACGTGGACGCATGATGCGTGATCGCGATGACGACCGGAAGAATCAGTTCTGGAACCAGATAGCCCAACCACACCGCCGCAGGTTTCGGCAAGCCGACTTTGCTGATCGACAGCAGCCTTCCGCAGCCAGCAAGAAACACGCCGAGTGCGATCAGATACACCAGCGTTCCCTGCTCGCGGATCGTGATCGCCGCCCAACCGCTGATGATGCCGGTGGACAGGTACACACCGGCCATGAAGCGGTGCACGTTGTCCAGACGCGGCGAGGTATCGGGCTGGCCGAGCAGCATCTGCAACGTGCCGCCGACCACAGCGATGGCCGCGACGAGGAACAGGCAGACCTGGACGACGAGCTGGCTTGCGAGCAGTGGGGCATCGGCTGTCATTTCTGCAACTCTCGTGTGTGAAGTAGGCACCAGTGAAACATCAGCCTACCGGTTTTGCGAGCGCACGATCCGCACGCCAGGCTTTCAATGGTCGAGCGGACGCGTGGCGAATCTTGCGGACTTCATGCGACTTCGCATCGGCCGTCATCGTGATGCACGCGCAGCCGTAGCCGTGATTCCGTTCGTACTCACCCATTGCACATCGGAAAACTCAGGCCAATCGCCATCTGCCTGATGCGCGCCCTGCTCACCGATGATCCATTTGCCATCGTGATCGACCAGAGACGCTGCCTGGCGTCGGATTCTCGAGCCAGCCGCAACGCCTCACCGCTTGCGTCGAAGCAGGCGCTGCAAATGCGACCGCAAAACGCATCCCTGCGACAGCAAGGCCGATCCACGGCAGGTTGTGCAGGATATTTTCATGGCTCAAGGACACAGTAGTGACGAGCAAGATTTCCTGGATTCGATCGCGCGGATCGTGAAGCTTAAGCGATACCAACCAAACGATTCACCGTTCAATATCCTGCAGGTCCGGACTGGCAGGATATCCACGACCCGGATTCAGGGGGCCTTCTTCGCCATCTCCATCCGGCTCGGATTTTGATGAACGCTGCGCATCGCCGGGGTCGTCGATTGGAATCTCGTCCTGCGATCGTTCGAAGCCATTCGCGCCGTCGTCGTCAATGATGCGGCGCGTCAGCCTCGACAGCATCCGCAATGCAGAACCTGTCCCGCCCCGCG
>JBDSVN010000012.1:0-3906 GCA_039927175.1 Lysobacteraceae bacterium
ACGTCAGCTTTGAGAGGCAGCGCGCGCGCAAGGCGCGATCGAGCGGAATCGACCAACCTTTCGCAAGGGCGGTGCCGAGTGCCCAGCAGAGCAGGACAACGGGCACATACCAGAGGAATCCGAACCACGGATCGGCGTCGATCGCACGATAAATGGCTACCGCAGCGAATACGACGAACATGTGGATCAGATAGATCTCGTAGCTCAGGCGACCCATCGAAACCAGCCAGAACGTGCCTCGCGGCGCAGTCGATGCATCACGATGCAAGCCAACCAGCAGGATACCGGCGGACAGCGTCAACACCAGCATCAATCCGTTGCCGATCAGCGGCCACAACACCGAGCCGAACAAAAGATTGCAGGCGATGCCGATAAGACCGATCGCGCAAAGCACACGACGCACCGGAAGTGCGATAGCGTCGAATCGGTGTGCGGCCAATGCCGCGATGACGCCGGCTGCAATCGCAGCCATGCCGGGCAGATAGGCCTTTTCCTGCCAGATTTCGTTTTCGGCGAGGGCGGCACGCGTGATCGGCAAGGAAAGCGCGAGCGCGGCAAGCACGATCAGCAGCAGGGTTTGCTTTCTCAGGATCAGACACAGCAAAGGGAAGCCGAGATAGAACACTTCCTCGATCGACAGCGACCACAGCACGTCCCAATTCCCCGGCAGGTAACCCGTGCTGCCTTCGTACCAGTTCAGATGCAAGCCGAGCGCGGCAAAAATTGCGCGCGGCAGCGACTGGCCCGCATGGTGGATCACGTAATCGTCGAATCCGATCAGGTGCAACGCGCTCAGCACGATCACCAGCGCGATCAGGCACGGTACGATGCGTGCGAAACGACGCGAATAGAACGCCTTCGCATCGATGCTTGCAAGATCGCCCCAACGCCGCAAGGCGTGGCCGGCGATCAGGAATCCGGATATCACGAAGAACACGAACACCGCTTCGTAGCCGTTGTAGTTCAATGCGCTGAGCAACCGATGCGGAACATATGCGCCCACGTCGGTTTTCTTCAGCGGAATGCGCAGGCCGATGTGGTGGATGACGACGAGCAGGATCGACAATCCACGTAGCAAATCTATCCCGCTGTTGCGCGGGATGGCCTGTGATGATGCACCGCTTTCCGAAATGTGATCGACTGCATCGATCGGCAATGTCGCCTCAGACATCGCGCGTCATGCCAGGCTGCGACAGCGTCACATCGATTCCGAATTGCCCGTGCAATTTCTTCGACAACGTTTCGCGTGCCGGATTTTCGCCGTGCACCAGCGCCACCGGCGGATGATTGGGGCTTGCTGCGTACCAATCCAGCAAGGCCTGCTGGTCGGCATGCGCGGACAGGCCGCCAACAGTGTGGATGGCCGCGTTCACCGGCATGTCGTGGCCGAATAATTTCACGTGCTTGAGCCCATTGACGAGCAAGCGTCCGAGCGTGCCGTCGGCCTGGTAACCGACGAAGATCACATGCGCTTTCGGATTCGACAGGTTGTTAGCGAGGTGATGGCGAACGCGCCCGCCATTGGCCATGCCGGAGCCGGCGATGATGATTGCACCACCATGCAACGCATTGATCGCCTTGCTCTCGTCGGCGCTGGCGGTGACATGCAGGTTCGGCATCTGGAACGGCTTGATACGTCCTTTCCACACTTTCACCGCATCGGGATCGAAGAGTTCTTCGTGGCTGTCGTAAACGGCCATGACTTTCGCGCCCATCGGGCTGTCGAGGAAAATCTTCCACGACGCCATGCCCCAGTCGTCGAAATGCTGCGCGAACCAATACAGCAATTCCTGGCAACGGCCGACCGCGAACGCCGGGATGATGACGTTGCCGCCATCGCTGCGCGCCTTGGCAAAAATTTCGCCGAGTTCGGCCACGGTCGCGGCACGATCCTTGTGGTTACGATCACCATAAGTCGATTCCATCAGGATCAGGTCGGCACGCGGCGGATTGGTCGGGTCACGCAGGATCGGCGTTCCCTTCATGCCGATGTCGCCGGAGAACACGAGAGTCTTTGGTTCCGGATCGCTCGCGCTGATTTCCACGATCGACGAGCCAAGAATATGGCCAGCATCGTGCAGCTTCAGGTGCACGCCAGGAAGGATTTCGGTGTCGGTTTCGTAAGCAAGCGGACGCAGCAATTTCAGCACCGCCTCTACATCGACTTCGGTGTAGAGCGGCTGTGCATCCGGTTCGTCGTTCGCGTGGTGCTTGTTCGCCATTTCGGCATTGCGTTCGGACAGTGATGCGGAATCGAGCAGCATGATCGGTAGCAGGTCGCAGGTCGCGGCCTGCGCAAAGATCGGCCCGGAAAAACCACGCTTCACCAGCAGCGGCACGCGACCGATGTGGTCGATGTGCGCGTGGCTGAGTACGAGCGCGTCGATGCCATTGGGTTCGAACACGAACGGCTTGGCATTGACCGCATCAGCATCGCGGTCGCCCTGCAACATGCCGCAATCGAGCAGGATGCGCTTGCCGGCCGCTTCAAGCAGATGGCTCGATCCAGTGACCACGCCGCCGGCCGCACCGATGAAAGTGACTTGCATGCCATCGCTCCCGTTCGTTGAAAGCGCGACGTTAGCACGCAGCCGGGCTGGCCACGCAGTCGCGACTTTACGAAAACTTTCCAAACGACCGGCGCTGAACGGCTAAAGTAACGAATTGGTCATGTAGGCCATGACCTTCGACACGGTCGCACGCCTATCGACCAGCCTAAAGTGCGACTTCGCGCGTCATGCGCGTGCAAGCCGTGCCCGATCTCCAGTGATCAACGCAGGCAGTTTCAACGCACACCGCCATTTCCAACCATCATTCCGCTCGTCCAGGAGAATTCATGAACATGCGTTCGTACAAACCCCTCAGCCTCGCCGTCTTGGTTGCACTCGCTGCGTGCTCGCAAAAGAACGAGACCCCAGCGACAGATGTCGCCGCAACTCCGGACAAGCCAGTCGCCACTGTCGCTGCTCCCGTTGATCTCGGCGCCACCAGCACGCTGAAAGTGTCCGACCTGGATACCTCGATCAATCCCTGCACCGACTTGCACGGCTTCGTCGACAACAAGTGGCTGGCGGCAAATCCGATTCCGTCCGACCACACTTCGTGGGGCACGTTCGAACTGCTCGACCAGCGCTCGGAAAATGCACAGAAGGCGATCCTCGAAGGCATTGCCAAGACCAAGCCGGCGGCTGGCTCGCTCGAACAACTGGTCGGTGATTTCTACGCCAGCGGCATGGACGAAGCCAAGATCAACGGCACGCCGGATACCGTGAAGCTCAAGCCGTACCTGGATACCATCGATGCGATCAAGACACCAGACGACATCGCTTCCTATATCGACTCGAATTATGCCAAGGGCCTCGTCGATGTGTTCGGCTTCGGCGGCCAGCCGGATTTCAAGAACTCGTCGATGGTGATTGGTTACGCGTTCGAAGGCGGCACCAACCTGCCCGAGAAGGCTTATTACAGCGATCCGCAATACCAGAAGATCCGCGACGCGTACGTCGCGCATATCGCCAAGACCCTGCAGCTCGGCGGCGTTTCAGCCGACGATGCCAAGAAGCAGGCCGATGCCGTGATGGCGATTGAAACCCAATTGGCCGCTGCATCGCTCAGCCCAGTCGAGCAGCGCGACACCAAGAACCAGTACCACATGCGCACCGTCGCCGAAGCCGACAAGATCACCCCGCACTTCTCGTGGGAGAAGTTCTTCGACGGCATTGGCGTCAAGGATGTGAAGGGCTTCTCGCTGGCCGAGGACAAGTTCTTCAGCACGTTCGACACGATGCTGACCAAGACCAGCGTTGACGACTGGAAGGCCTACTTGCGTTTCCATGCGATCGACAATGCCGCGTCGTACCTCAACGACGATCTCGTCACCGAACACTTCGATTTCTACAACAAGAC
>JBDSVN010000013.1:0-7559 GCA_039927175.1 Lysobacteraceae bacterium
CGGTTCGCTGGCCGCACCAGTCGATATCGTCGGCGAGCGCGTGATCGGCCCGAGCCTCGGCCAGGACAACATCAACGCCGGCAAGCACGCGATCATCCTCGGTTTCCTGGCGGTGTGCCTGTTGATGATCATCTATTACCGCCTGTTCGGCGTGATCTCGGTGCTCTCGCTGTTCGCCAACCTGCTGCTGCTGACTGCAGTGCTGTCGCTGATGCGCGCGACCATGACCATGCCTGGCATCGCCGGCATCGTGTTGACGCTCGGCATGGCGATCGACGGCAACGTGCTGATCATCGAACGCATTCGTGAGGAACTGCGCAACGGCAATACGCCGGTCGCGAGCATCAAGGCCGGTTACGAACGCGCTTGGACGGTCATCCTCGATTCCAACGTCGCCAAGCTCATCGCTGGCGTCGCGTTGCTGATCTTCGGCTCCGGTCCGGTCAGCGGATTCGCGGTCGTGCTGCTGGTCGGTGTGCTGACTTCGATGTTCACCTCGGTCACGGTCAGCCGCGCAATGGCGACGGTCGTGTACGGCGGTGGCAAGAAAATCCAGAAAGTTTCTGTTGGAGGAGGCTTCTAGTCATGGAATTTTTCAATCCCAACAGTAATGTCAACTTCATGGGGATCCGCCGCTACACGGTGGCGATCTCGTTCATCCTGATGCTGGCTTCGATCGTCTCGCTCGCAACACGCGGGTTGAACTTCGGCCTGGACTTCACCGGCGGCACGATGGTTGAGGTCAATTTTGCCAAGCCCGTCGACCAGTCCGACATAACGCGCGCACTGGAAAGCGCCGGATTCCATGGCGCAATGGTGCAGCGTTTCAGCGCCACCGATTTCTCGATCCGTATTGCGCCCAAATCCGGCGGCGAATCGTCGAAGACGCAGGCCAGTGACAGTGAGTCGCAACTCAATGCGGCCAACGCTGCCGTCGCGCAGCATGTTGCCGAAGCGTTGGCCACCGATGGTCGCCAATTGGTCGGCAAACCGCATAGCGAATACGTCGGTCCGCAGGTCGGCAAGGAGCTGGCCAGCAACGGCATCGTCGCCGTGGTGATGGTGTTGCTGGGAATCATGATCTACATCGCGGCCCGCTTCGAATGGCGATTCGCAGTTGCCACGATGCTGACCGAATTGCACGACGTGATCCTCACGCTCGGCTTCTTCTCGATCACCGGAATCAACTTCGACCTCACCGTGCTGGCGGCGGTGCTCGCGGTCGACGGCTATTCGGTGAACGACACCATCGTGGTGTTCGATCGTGTGCGTGAATTGTTCCGCAGCTCGCGCAAGGGCGGCCCGCTGGAAATCCTCAATCGCGCCGTCAACAACACCCTGTCGCGTACGATCATGACTTCGTTGGCAACGATGATCACCGTGGTCGCGCTGTATTTTCTCGGCGGCCCGAGCCTGCATGGTTTCTCGCTCGCGCTGATGGTCGGCATCGTCGTCGGCACGCAGTCCTCGATCTTCTTCGCCTGCCCGATGCTGTACATCTTCGGCGTCAGCAAGCAGGACTTGATGCCCAAGCAACGCGACGAAGCCGAGCTCGCTCGTCGCCCGTAAATCCTTGTGGAGTCGACGCAAAAAAAGGCCGCGCATCGTGCGGCCTTTTTCTTGCCTGTCGCGGGGCCAAATCCGCTAGTCGCTGCCGTGCTGTCAGGTCGCATCCTCGATGATCGACGTACGGCAAGTACCGCGTCCGGCCGCTTTCGCCGCGTACAAGGTCTTGTCCGCGATGTGCAGCAGTTCGTCGCGACTCGACGAGATGCGACGGCAGAATGCGATGCCAATGTTGGTGCTTGTGTGCAGGATGTGGCCGCCGGCAAGGATGGGTTCCTGCATCGCGGCAAGCATCTTGTGTGCGATGAACTCCGGGACTTCTGCAGCGTCGGCATCCTCGACCAGTACCACGAATTCGTCGCCACCAAGTCGCGCGACAAAATCCGTGACTCGCACGCAGCCTTTCAGGCGTTGCGCGAACTCATGCAGCACCGCATCGCCGACGGCATGCCCATGGTTGTCGTTGATCTGCTTGAAATGATCGATGTCCAGGTACAGCAAGGCGAGAGGCTGTGAGTTGCGACGATGCCGTGCTAGCGCGGTTTCGGCGATTTCATTGAAATGCAGTCGATTCGCCAGCCCGGTGAGCGAATCGTAACGTGCAAGCAGCGTGAGTTCGCGCTCGGTGCGCTTGAGTTGGGAAATATCGGACGACATCACGTAAATCCCCACGATCCTGCCGTCGGGATCGACGTCCGGCACGTACGTCGATTGGTAGTAGTAAACCAGGCCGCTGAAATCGCGCTCGATCTCGAAACTGACGGTTTCCCCGCGAAAGGCGGCATCGATTCGCGGCTTGATCCCTGCGTAATCTTCATCGCCAATGAGTTCCCGAACCGTCATCCCGACGAAGGCTTCATGATCGATGCCCATGATCTTTCGCGTCGGCGCATTGGCGAAGGTGTAGCGCTCGTCGGTATCGACGTGCATCACGAATGCCGGCATGTTGTCGGTGATCGCAAGCAATCGACGCTGGTTGCGCATCAGTGCCTGTTCGATTTCGATGCGCTGGGTGACATCGCGACCGGAGTAGATGATTTCCGGCGAACCGCCAGGTTCGCTGCCGGGTACCAGCCGCGCCTGCGCCTCGATGCTGATGTAATGCCCGTCCTTGTGGCGCGCACGATAGGTGATCGTCGATACCCCTCCGTTCGCATGCAGTGACTCGATGGCGCGCGTAAGTGCAGCGACATCCTCCGGATGCACGAGATCCATGCGTCGCCCGGACAGTTCTTCCACGTCCCAGCCGAGCATGGCGGTGGCGGATGGCGAAACGTAAAGGTGTGTTCCGTCTGCGGCAATGCGCACCACCAGGTCGCGCGAATACTCGGCGAGCATGCGATAACGACGATCGCTTTCGCGCAAGGTTTTCGCGAGGAGGTCGCGCTCGGTCATCACGATTGCGATCGGCAGCGACAGCAGGCAGGTGCTGGCAATGAACAACTGCAGCAGCAAGCTGCGTTCGGGCGGCGTGAGGCTTGGAATCGATTGAAACGGACCATGGCCGAACAGGGCTTCAACGGTCGCAATCAACGTCACCAGGCCGACACCCCAGAACACGCCCGAAAAACGATGCCGGAACGCGATGACCAGCAACGGTGGATAGACCAGGAACAGCAACGGATAGCGTGTCGCCATGAACACGCCTACGCAGATTGCACCGGTAAACAATGTCGAGAGCAGGAGGTCGATGCGATGTCCGCGTTGACCGAGCAAGCGCAGTCCCTGTGCGCGCGCCAGCACGGTGAGCGTCGCGAAGATCACGATACCGAGAGTGTGCGCGGCGAACCATGATGCGAACGTCGAACCGAACGACGCGCCATCGAAACCAGTGCGCACTGATGCAGCGATCAGTCCGGAGAGCGCACCGGCAATGATCGCGCTGATCGTCGCGATGCCTGCGACGAGTTTCACCGATGCTGGATCGGCGACGTCCGCAACCGACAGCGTCAGCAGCCATGCGACAAGAACTGCATCGAAGGTGCTCGCGAATCCCAGAGCAAGCACATCGTGCCAAGCCTCGCCATGCGCTGTGCGAACGATGACGTTGCCGACGATTGCTGCGATCACGTATCCGCGCCATGCAGTTCGCGGCGATGTCAGCAGGATTCCGGCGAGGATGCCGCTGGCAATCCACAGCATCGACAAACTGCCGGGCAGTTGCGTGAAGGCAATCGACAGCCAGCAGGCAAATGCGAAGAGGGTGCCGGCAAACAGCGGCTTCGCCACCGATATCGCAGGTTTGCCAGTATTCGCTGGTGCGCTGGTCATGGCGGATTGCAGTAGCCCATGCCGCATTATGCGACTGTCAGGGCGTTCGGTCGCAAGCATGCGTATTCACGGCGCTTCCATGAGGCTGGCAAGCGCAACGAGCTGGCTTGCGACAATCGTCGCAAACTCATCAGCAATATTTGCACGATACCCGTTGTTTTATCGCCTTCATCGGAGCATCACGGCATCCGTGATGGCGCGTGTTTTCTTCGGGTTTCTTGTTGTTTGCGTATGCGTTAGGTTCACGCTCCTTTGACGCGGACAGGTGAATGATCGCCCCATCCCGGTTAGATCGTATCGATCGACGGGTGCATGTTCGATAGAACAACCACAGGGGCTAATGATGAAGATGCGTCGTATTCGCTGCATGCTGGCTTTGTACAGCATGGCAGCATCGCTTGGCGTGTTGTGCGCACCAGCATTCGCCGATTCAATGGATGCAACGGCATCGAATTCACAGGCCCAGGCAAGCACCGAACCACAGGCTGCGATCGTCGAGCCTGCACCCACCGTACAGATCGATTCCAGCGCGCCATACGAGGAAAAACCTGCGGGCAGCGACAAGTTGTTGCTCACCGGTGGTGTCAGTCAGGTGGAAGGTTCCGCTGGCGGCGGCATCACGCCATGGGCCGTGATCGGTGGCTACGGAACGCGCGACCAGATCGGCGCAAATGCTTTCTACACGCGCATCAACCTCAACGATTATCACCTCGACGATGCTGGCGTGCTGGTCGGCTTTTACGACCGTGTCGAACTGTCGTATTCGCAGCAGCGTTTCAATACCGAGGATGTCGGTGCCGCGCTTGGCCTTGGCCGCGGTTTTACTTTCAGGCAGGACACGCTCGGCGTGAAGCTCAAGCTTGCTGGCGATGCGGTGCTCGACCAGGACACATGGATGCCACAAATTTCCATCGGCATCCAGTACAAGCGCAACGACGAAGGCAGCGTCCACGGCCTGCTGAAGGCGATCGGCGCGAAGAGCGCCAGCGGAACCGATTTCTACGTGAGCGCGACCAAATTGTTCCTCGGCCAGAGCTTGTTGCTCAGCGGCACATTGCGACTGACCAAGGCGAACCAGATCGGCATCCTCGGTTTCGGCGGCGACCGCAACAACAGCTACAAGGCCGAATTCGAAGGTTCGATCGCTTACCTGCTCAGCCGCAATGTAGCGATCGGCGCCGAATACCGCATGAAGCCGAACAACCTCGGCATCGCGAAGGAAAACGACTGGATCGATGCCTTCATCGCTTGGGCGCCGACCAAGAACGTGTCGGTGACGCTGGCTTATGCGGACCTCGGCAACATCGTCATCAAGGACAACCAGCGCGGCCTGTATGTGTCGTTGCAGGCCGGATTCTGATCGTCACTTTTCTGGAGCGCTACATGCACACTTTTCGTACAACACCCATCGCGATTCTTGTGGCACTGGCTATCGCATGCGGAGCGATTGGAACCACTTTTGCGGCAGAAAATCCTGCGCCCGCTTATCCGAAGTTGTTGCCGGTGTACAAGCAGTTCGGCGAAAAGCCTGGCTTGGTCGCGCTGATGGACGATTTCATGATCGACCTGCTGGCCGATCCGCGCACACGCCCATTCTTCGAGCATACCGACCAGGAACACATCAAGGCCGAGCTGGTGGATCAGTTCTGCGTGATCCTAGGCGGTCCCTGCACCTACACCGGCAAGAATATGCAGGAAGTGCACGCAAAAATCGGCATTCGTGAGTCCAATTTCAATGCGCTTGTCGAAGACCTGCAACTGGCGATGGACAAGCACCACATTCCGTTTCGCGCCCAGAACAAGTTACTTGAAAAACTCGCGCCAATGCATCGCGAAGTCATCACCAAGCCATGAACAACACGGCCGCATCAGCATGCGTCAACGGCGCAAAAACACCGAATGACCTTCGAGCAACCCAGGGGTACTGCATGTCCATCCAACGTGTTCTTCTGTTCGGCACGATCACAATGCTCGCCGCTTGCGCGACGGTTGTGCCGCAGCCCATGCCATCGCAAGCACCATCGCAGGCGACGCCTGTCGCATCGGCTTCCACCGTTCAACATGCGATGACCGAACAGAAGCCATCGAATGAATATCCTGTCGTTGCGGGCACAGACAGTTCCGCACCAATGCCGATGCCTGCCGGAAACATGCCTTCGATGGCGGCTGCTGCAGCGCCAGCGATGCCGATGACGCCGCCCAGTCCACAGCCAAAATCGCAAGCGATGCGCAAGCCGACAGCGCCACCGCACGTAGCGAAACCTGTAGTAGTCGAAGCGCCGTCAGCCACGCCAGCGGCACTGCTTCACGCTGAAATCAGTGGCACGGTCGAACTTGTTGCCGGTCGCGGCCAGCAGGTTGCAGCGGGCGATCGTGCGGAGACTGCGGTGTATTTCGTGCCGAAGAACGGCAATGTCCGCGCCAGGCCCGGCCAGTACACGGTGTATACCGACAATCACGATTTCAAACCTGCGGCGCTGGCGATTCCTCTCGGCAGCACGGTCACCTTCACCAATCTCGACGACGTGCGCCACAGCGTGTACTCGGCGACGCCGGGTGCGGCGTTCGATCTCGGTTTCCAGGCAACCGGCGAAAAAGTCGCGCATGTCTTCGGCAACCAGGGCTTCGTGCTGATCGGTTGCAAGGTGCATCGCACGATGGAGCTCGACATGCTGGTCGTACCGACATCCTACGTCACCAGGGTCGCCGCCAATGGCAGCTTCTCGCTGCGCGATCTGCCGGCCGGTCCTGGTACGTTGTACTTCTGGAATCCGCGTGCGGGACTGGCCAGCGAACCGGTGACCTTGCCGATGACGGGCGCAATCCATCAGCGCATGACCGCGATCAAGCCGCATGTGGCCACCGAGCTGCACGTCGGGTCAGCGCCATGAAACCTGCCGCGCGGTTCCTGCTGATCGGCCTGGCCTCGGTCGTGTTGCTGACTTTCATCGCTGGCGTCGGTGTGGTTTGGCAAACCAGGAAACTCACGCAGTCGCGGATGCTCGAACACCTGCAGGCAGCCAGTGCCGTGGAATCGGAACTGCAGGCCGATCGCTTGCGCGAATTGCAGATCCACGGTGATGCGCTGGCGAGCGATCCGGCATTCGTCGATTACATTGCGCAATCGCTGATCCCGAATCCGAAGCTCGGCGGCGGAGTGGATAGCCAGTCGATCGACGATCTGCTCAGCGAGCGTCGGCGTGGCTACGACATCGCGGTCGTGCTTGATGCAACCGGCAAACCAGTTGGGCATTCGGGAACGCTATTGAAGGATGATGCCAGCATCCGCAAGGAAGCATTCGTCGCCAATTGCATTGAAATGCGCAAGCCAACGCACGGCCTGTGGGCGGATCACGGCCAATTGATTCTGGTGGCCGCCAATCCGATGTTGAAAGGAGGCGTGTTGCAAGGTGTCGTGTTGACTGCGACCCATCTGGACGCGGATTTTGCGACCGCGATCCAGCGACTGACACGGACCGGCATCGTCTTGTTCGTTCCAGCTCCAACGGCATCGGGAACATCCGCTTCGAATGGACTGGCTTCGTGGATTGCGCCCGCGCTGGTCGCAGAAGCGCAGCAAATGATTGTGGCGACAACAACATCCGGCGCTGCGCTGAAACTGTCTGACGGTCAACACGACATGGCTGCGTGGGCAACGCCGCTGGATGCGGACGGCGGTCATGCCGTTCTCGTTGCACTGGACTCCGGCGCGAATGGCGATG
>JBDSVN010000014.1:0-6188 GCA_039927175.1 Lysobacteraceae bacterium
CGCAGCACCCACGGCATGAACGCCACCAGCCAGCCGACCGCCGCGACCGCATCCCACGCCATTGCATCGGGCATCACTTCAGCCACCACGCGCAGGATCACCACGATTTGCAGCAGGATGAAGGTGCAGCCGGGAACGAAGCCGAGTTCCATTGGACGTCCGGAATGGCCTTGTGTCACCCGCGTCACCATCGCCACCAACAGGCTGCCGAAGAAGCCGATGAACAACGCATGCGCTGGCGCGCGGCCGAGTGTGTACACATCGGTCGCAACAAACCACAGGCTCTGCCCGGAATACAGCAGCATCGCGATCGGCAACCAAGCGAACGCGACGAACAACACCCGCAGGATCGCCGGTGCCGGGCCGCGAACCCACCACTTCCACAACAGTGTGATGCCGAGTGCAGCGAGCGGCAGATCGGCAATCCATAGCCATCCGTATCCGTGCAGCAGTTCCGCCGTGAGGTGGCTGAGCACCAGCACCCAGAACACGCCGAGCACCCACATCGGCTTCCACACCTTGTAGCCGGGCACGACCACCGACGCAAAGAACGGAATCATCCGGTGGCAGACGGTGAAGAAGATCGGCAGCAACAGGCCGAAGCCGCCGAACTTGATGGCGATGAACGCCAGCAATGGATCGGGATGGTGCAGATACACCGCGAACGCGATCAGCCCGGTCAAACCCATCAGCAAGGCGAACGCGCAACTCACCGCATGCCAGGTGCGCCCCTTTTCTTGCCACAGCAGACGCGCCAACAAAAACAAGCCATACGCCCAGCCGAGGATCGTCAGCACAATGCCGAGGTGCAGCGCATGGTCGTGTCCAAACAGGCCGATCAGAGTCAGCAACTGGCCGCCGAACAGGCCCAGGCCAACCGGCAAGTAATGGCGTTTGGTCAACGACGGCAAACCCATCCAGCGTGGGAAGACGGTCAGCAGGAAGCCGAACATGAAAGGTGGCAGCACCTGGTACTGCATCACGATGGCGTGCATCCATCCGGCATAGACCACCGGCTGCGGCATCGCGAACAATTCCCAGCGCGTGTTCGCTAGCCACAACGCCCACCAAGCCATCGCCAGCAGGATGTTGGCTGCACCGATGCAAAACAGCAGTCGATGCGGTGCAGCGGCCAGCAAGCGCAAGGCAGGCAGTGACGATGGGTTCGCGGGTGCTGGTGTGGCCATGGATCGGATCTCGCAACAGGTCAGTCGGGTGCGAACAAGGATATCGCCCGGAGCTTATTGGGACATATTCGGTCTTGATTGCGATTGACCCGGGTCAACCGTCGGCAAATTCATGGCCTGCTTTTCAGAGTGATCCGGCATGCCTCGCAGGCAGAACCACGTTGTCGGCGCAGGTGAAAAAACAATCAGCGCGCGACGACTTGATTCAAGTCTGGCAATTCAAGTGGAATTTTGTGCTGCCATCCTCGGCTTGCGCGTCGCGCGCGTGTCGCTTCGCCTCACGCCGATGGACGTGCGCCGATCAATGCACCGATCGCGACATTGAGGATCATCGCCAGCACGCCCCAGACCAAGATGCGCCGCATGGCCCGGCCGAGCGGTGCGCCGCCGGCTTTCGCAGACAGCGCGCCGAGCAAGGCCAGCGCAGCGAATGAGATGACCGCGATCATCGGAATTACGAGTGCATCTGGCGAAAAAACGCCGGCCAGCAACGGGATCGAGCCACCCACGGCGAAGCTGAGCAGCGAGGACATCGACGCCTGCATCGGCCTGGCGGCGAGTGCGTCGGTGATGCCGATATCGTCGCGTGCATGTGCACCTAGTGCGTCGTGCGCCATCAGTTGCTGCGCAACCTGGGTTGCCAGTGCGTGGTCGAGTCCACGCTGGATGTAGATGTCGCGAAGCTCGGCTTGTTCGTTGGCATGATCGTTTTGCAGGGCCTGCCGCTCCATGTCGAGATCGGCGCGCTCGATATCGGCCTGCGAACACACCGATACGTACTCGCCGGCAGCCATCGACAAAGCGCCGGCGACGCCCGCGAGCAGGATTCCGAACGATCCGCCGTGTCCGGCAGCGACGCCCAAAAGCAACCCGGCCATGGACAGCACGCCATCGTTCCCGCCAAGAACCGCAGCGCGCAGCCAGCCGGATCGATGGGTGCGGTGGACATGGTCGATCATGCGATGTCCTGTGGCGATGCAAGGTTGATGTTCCCGGCGCACGCGACACGAAGTGCGCCCTCGCGACGCGTAGGCAGCGACTCCAGGCGAAACGCATCTTTACCAAGTGTACTTGCGAGGATGATCCGTCTGCCCGCTGCGGTCATTGATGCAGGTCAATCCCGTCGCTGTGAAGATGCAATTGCTTCATTGCCGCCGCCGTAACAGGCCGCGCGCAGGGTTTCGATCAGGAAGATCAGGCCAACCAAATCGAGGCCGATGAGCGCTTGCGAGCACAGGCAACCGGGAGGTGTGAAGCCGGACGTGATCGTCAAAGTGACAATTCGTAAATGATTAACGTCGAGTCATCCCGGTCCGCGTACATGACTCCTCGTCCGGTTCGGCGGTAATCAATCGTGCAGGCGACCGCTCCTGCGGTTATCCTTCGCCCCGACTCTTCCCGTTGGGGAAATCATGCATCTCGCCTTGCTGATGGCCTGCTGTCTCGTGCTGCCCGCGCTGGCTCACGCTGACCAAACCCCGCAGTCGTTGTTGCATCGGCTGGCGCCAGACGCCGATCCGCGCGTGCTCGCACTGGCGCTGGAGGCTCGCGATTGCGCCGCGGATCATTTTGCAACGACACCTTCGCCGCGACTGGCGGTGATTGATTACTCGTTGCCATCGACCAGCCCGCGCCTGTGGGTATTCGATCTCGAGCACCAGACGCTGCTGTTCCGCGAATACGTCGCCCATGGCCAAGGCTCTGGTGAAAATCTCGCACACAGTTTTTCCAATCTCGAAAGCAGCCACGAGAGCAGTCTCGGACTGTTCCGGGCCGGCGATACCTATCAGGGCCACAACGGTCTGTCGCTGCGCATGGAAGGGCTCGAACCGGGCATCAACGATGCGGCGATGGATCGTGCAATCGTCATGCACGGCGCCGCCTACGTGAATCCGGCCATGGCCCGCAAGCAAGGCCGCCTGGGCCGCAGTTGGGGTTGCCCTGCGCTGCGGCCCGAGGTTGCGCCGGCGGTGATCGACAGCCTCAAGAACGGACAGATGATCTTCGCCTACTATCCGGACAGCAACTGGCTGGCGCACTCGCCCTTCATCGATTGCAAGGCGCATCGCGTCGCCGCATTGAACTGACCGCGCGGCAGGTTTCGCTCGGGATTTGTTTCACCCACGCATTCGACCGAATGGTCGTCGAATCGCATTCAAATCGGTTGATCACTTGCTGACGCGGTTACCTGTTTTCCGCAGAAGTCTTCCGATGGCGAATCGGTGGATCAAACCTCGCTCCTGATGCCGGTTTCTCACGTCTGCGCTGATGGACATTCTGCTCATGCGATGGGCAGGTCGATCCATGGCTGGATGGCAGCGATGACGGACTGTCGTGCTGCCGCGCGGTGATGCGTTTCCATCTGTCAGCAGGGGCAGCCGGCGGTGATCGTGCGTCGTCGAAGCGCGGTCGGTAATGACGTGGATCAAACAGTGGAGGGTGTGCCTTTATTGCCGCCGCTCTGGACGAAGCGTTCGTTCCACACTGCGACGGGCAAGCACCGACTTCACGACCTCTGCCATCGAGATCACCGCAATCAGTTGCCGCTGCCGCAATACACGCCATGCAAGGTTTCGATGATCCGTTGCGCTGGGCCTTCGGGTAGCGAATAGATCACGTTCTGCGCTGCGCGGCGGGTGCTGACGAGGCCGTCCTCGCGCAGTACCGCCAGATGTTGCGAGAGCGCCGATTGGCCGATGTCGAGCAGTTCCTGCAATTCACCGACATTGCGCTCGCCGTCCACAAGCAGGCACAGAATCGTCAGACGTTTCTGGTTCGCCAAGGCCTTGAGCAGGCGGGTGGCGTCGGCGGCGTGAGCGCTCATCTGTTCGGCGGAAGAGCGGGGTTGTCTGGAGCGACGGGCCATGGAAGTTCCGGTTGCTTTGGCTGGGTGTCACGATCAGCCGGTTGCGGTCGGGCCGGCAAGTGAAACATCTCCATGCAATATATCAGTTGACGCGTATATTAGAAATATCGTATATTAAACCCACCCTAGGTGGGTGGCTCGATGCAGATGCGCGCCGCATTTGACCGGCATCAATACGAGCAGTGCCGGCACAGCAGACTCTCGAACACCCGGGACCGGAAACACTTCATCAACCGCAAGGAGTACTGCCATGAGTCTCGATCGTGCCGTGATGGTTTTCGCTGGCGTGATGATCTTGGTCAGCGTCGCGCTTACCCAGTTTGTTTCGCCGTGGTGGTGGGTGATGACGGCTTTCATCGGCTTCAACCTGATCCAGTCGAGCTTCACCGGTTTCTGCCCGGCCGCGATGGTGATGCGCAAGCTCGGCGTGGGCCGTGGCGTGGCATCGAGTTGCGCGTTCAAGTGATTGACCAGCGAGATTGCTGCGCATGAACCTGATACGCGCGATGACAGCGGCGGCTTTGCTGTGCGGGCTGGCCGCGTGCGGCAGCGGGCAGAAGTCCACCGCATTGCCGCCGCTGCCGCCGCTCGACACGATCACGGTGCAGGCGCACGACGATGGTGCGGGTCATGCCTGGGATGGCGTGATCGAAGCGGTGCAACAAGCTGACCTCAGCGCGCAGACCAGTGGCCGCGTAGCTGCGGTCGCAGTCGATGTGAATGCGCGAGTCGCAGCCGGCGCCGTGCTGGTTCGCCTCACCGCCGTCGAGCAGCAGGCCGGCGCGAACGTGGCGCGAGCGAACCTGCGCGCCGCCGAGGCCGCAGCAGTTGAAGCGCAGGCCACCTATGCGCGCTATGCGGCGCTGGCCGCGAAACAACTGGTGTCGCGCCTGCAACTCGACCAGTTGCGAACTGCCCGCGACAGCGCTATCGCCGCCCGCGATGCCGCCCGCGCGCAGCTTGCGCAGGCTGGGCAACAAGCCGACTACACCGTGGTGCGTGCGCCGTTCGCCGGCATCATCAGCGCACGCCGCGTCGAACCGGGCGAGAGCGTCGCGCCGGGGCAGGCGCTGTTGTCGATGTATGCACCCGGCGCGTTGCGGATGCAGGTGCAAGTACCGCAGTCGGATGCCGATGCGATCCGCACGAGTCAGCGCGCCAGCATCGTGCTCGCCGATGGTCGTCGCCTCGATGCGGCGAGCGTCACCGTGTTTCCGTCGGCCGATCCATCCAGCCACAGCGTCGCCGTGCGCGTTGTGCTTCCGGATGCGAAAGACTTGCCGCAGCCAGGTGCCACCGCAAAGGTCGTGTTCGCGATGTCCGGTGGCGTGCCCTCGTTGTTGATCCCGCGCAGCGCACGGGTGCAACGCGGCGAACTCAGCGGGGTGTACGTGCTCGACGGCCAGCGCTTGTCATTGCGGCAGGTGCGCCTCGGTCTGGAAGTCGGCGCGCAAGTGGAAGTGCTCGCCGGGCTGCGCGATGGCGAGCGCATTGCGGTCGACCCGATTGCCGCCGGGCAGGCGTTGGCCGACCAACGCAAGGCGACCGGGGAAGGGCGGTGACTGAACCACGCCTGGGCCTGTCCGGTCGGCTGGCGGCGGCATTCCAGGCCCATCCGCTGACCCCGATCTTGGCGATCCTCGGCTTGTTGCTGGGCCTGCTCGCGGTGACCATCACCCCGCGCGAGGAAGAGCCGCAGATCGACGTGACGATGGCAAATGTATTCGTGCCGTTCACCGGTGCCAGCGTGCACGATGTCGAACAACTCGTCAGCACGCCGCTGGAACAGAAGCTCTCGGAGATCGAAGGCGTCAAGCACGTCTATTCGGTCAGCCGCCCCGGCATGGCAATCCTCACCGTCGAATACACCGTCGGCGTGCAACGCCAGCCGGCGATCGTGCGCCTGTACAACGCGGTGTTCTCGAATCAGGACTGGATGCCTCCCGGTGTTGGCGTCGGCCAACCGCTGATCAAGCCCAAGGGCATCGACGACGTGCCGGTGATGGCGCTGACGTTGTGGGCCGACGATCAGCAGCGAGATGCAAGCGATCTGGCCGATGTCGCGCACACGCTGGAAACCGAACTCAAGCGCATCCCCGGCACCCGCGACATCTATACCATCGGTGCGCCGGAAC
>JBDSVN010000015.1:0-6592 GCA_039927175.1 Lysobacteraceae bacterium
GCGCGCAAGCATTTCGATGCGCACTGGTCGCGCAAGCAAGGTCGCGTTGTTGCCTCCGAACAGATCAGTCTGTTCGGTCTCGTGCTCGCACCCAAGCGGCCGGTGCATTACGGCAGCATCGCGCCAGCCGAATCGCGCGAACTGTTCGTGCGGCAGGGATTGGTGATGGGCGAAGTGACCACGCGCGCAACCTTCCTCGCGCGCAACCTCGCGACGCTGGGAAAGGCGCGCGATGAAGAAGCGAAGTTGCGTCGCGCCGGACTCGTTGTCGATGAAGACTGGCAGGCACGCTGGTATCTCGATCGCTTGCCGTCCGACATGTGCACCGCTGCCGCGCTGGATGCGTGGTACGCGAAGTTGTCGTCGGATCAGCGGCATGCATTGGAATGGCCGTTGGTGGATTTGTTGCCGGGCGAGGGCAGCGAGGCGGAACGCTTTCCGAAATATCTCGCGCTCGGTGATGCGCGGCTGGCGCTGGCATATCGCTTCGAGCCGGGCGCGGCGGACGATGGCGTGACGCTCGCGGTGCCGATCCACTTGTTGAACGCGCTCGATGCAGCACGACTGACATGGCTGGTGCCGGGTTTGCATGCCGACAAGGCGACTGCATTGATTCGTGGCCTGCCGAAAGCACTGCGTCGTAATTACGTGCCGGCACCGGATTTCGCACGCGCTTTTGCAGAAGCGTGGCAAATCGCGAGTGCCGACAGCATCAGCGGCGAACTCGCGCGCTTCCTGACCCGCGCGACCGGCGCAAGAGTGGTGGCAACCGATTTCGACGAGTCGTCGGTCGAAGCGCATCTGCGAATGAATCTGTGCGTGCTCGACGATGGGCGCGTGCTCGCCGAATCGCGCGATCTCGATGTGCTGCGTGGTCAATGGGGTTCGCGCGCGGAAATCGCCTTCGCGTCGCGTGTCGGTCGCGAGCTTGCGGCTGAAGGGCTGCATGAATTTCCATCGCAGCCGATTCCGCAAAGTGTTCCAGGCGATGCCGGCGTGCCTGCGTTTCCAGCACTTGTGGACTGTGGCGAAGATGTCGCGTTGCGCGTGTTTGCCGATGCAGAGCAGGCCCAACGCGAACACGTCGGCGGCGTGCGCCGACTGATGCGCATCGCGCTTGCCGATCGCGTCAAGCAGGCGCGCAAGCAATTGCCAGCAACGCCACAAATAGGCTTGTTGTACGCGGCGATCGAACAATTCGCGAATGCGCCGGGTATCAAGGCGGCGGCGCAGGAACGATTGCGCATCGACCTGGTCGAGGCGGCGTTGAATGCTTTGCTTGGCGATGGGCTTGATGGAATTCGTGATCGTGCCGCGTTCGAGCAATCGTTCACTGCGATTGGAAGGCAATTATTTGGCGAAGCGATGCGCCGCATGCAGCTTGCAGAAGCGATCTTGATGGCCGTTGCCGAACTCAAGCCGAAACTCGAAGCGCCAATTCTCGGCTGGGCGAAAGGCAATCTCGACGACTTGCGCACGCAGTTGGCCGAATTGCTGCCACCCGGATTTCTGCGCGATACGCCAGCCGAAGCGCTCGCGCAATTTCCACGTTATCTCAAGGCCATGCGCATGCGTGCCGAGCGCGCCATCGACGATCCACCACGCGATCAGTCACGGATGCTGGAGATCAAGCCGTTCGCGGATGCGCTGGCACAGGCGCGCCAGCGCTGCGTTGTCGATCAACCGGGCTGGCAGTCATTGCGCTGGGACTTGGAAGAGCTACGCGTATCGCTGTTCGCGCAGGAACTGGGTGCGAAATCTGGCGTTTCGGCCAAACGCCTCGCGCGTCAACTTCAGGGATTGACCTGATTGCCAACACGCAGGCCGATTGGCCTGCGCATGGCCAGAGATCGCCTTACTTGATGCGCTTGACCCGGACCTGGCTGTTATAGCCTTTCACGCCCAGCATCCAGCTACCCATGAACGATGGCGAGATCGTCACTTCGGGGTTCTGCAGGTTGATGCCTTCGAATTGGGCGGACGAATCGACCTGCTGCCAGACCTGTCCATTGTTCAGGGTAAACACCGTGTTGCCGGTCCAGCCAGTGAACTTCCCTGCAATGCGTGTCACCAGCGAGTCGCGTTCGCCGCGGTCGGTGTGGAAACCGAAATTATTCGGGTCCTTGTCACTGTTGCGCCCGGCTGCGGCGCGCGCCTGCGCAGTCCTGTTGTCCACTTCCTTCTTGACGAAGTCGTTGAGTCGCGCGAGCTCGTCCGGGGTCAGCTTGTCGAGGCCGGCGGCCTTGAAGTCGGACGAGGACATGCGTTCTTCCAGCGAGGAGAACTGCTGGGCCATGGCCAGCGGTACGGCAAACGACAGGCAGACAAGGAACGAGGCGAGCAGATGACGAAAGCGCATGGTGTGTTTCCTGCAGGAGTGCTGGGTTTTGTAACGAATCCGGACTGGAAAATCCGGGGCTAGTGTAAACCCAATGCCGGGCACGTATAACCTAGTCCTGTCCCCGAAGTGCAACATCAAGTGAACGCTCCCGCCACCAGGAAGATTGCCGAGGCCGCGCCCGTACAGCGCTGGCTGGCTGCGCGTGCGCGCTCAGCGGCCAATATGCTGCTGGCAGCGCTGGACAATCCGGCACTGGACGATCCGGCTTTGCCGGCAATCGCACAGGCCGATGCCGAAACGGTCGTCGCATGCCTGGATTTGCTGGACATGCTGCGTGCCGACGAGGAAGTGCTGCTTGCCGCGATCCTGCATGCATTGCCAGCATGGCAGACGCGCCTGGCCGCGCTTGAACCGGCTGCGCGCGAGCGCGTGCAAGCCTTGATCGAAGGCCAGCAGGCAGCTGAACAAGTGTGGACACTGCACGCCGGCCGTGCCCAGCACGTGCGCGCAGAAGGTTTGCGGCGCTTGTTGCTGGCACTGGTGCGCGACCTGCGGGTGATCCTGATCCTGCTCGCGCGCCAGCTCGTGCGGATGCGCAACGCGACCTCGCTGCCGGAATCCGAGCGGATCGCACTGGCGCACCTGAGCGCCGACATCCACGCGCCGCTGGCGAACCGGCTTGGCATCTGGCAACTCAAGTGGGAGCTTGAAGACCTCGCGTTCCGCCACCTGCATCCGGATACCTACCGGCGCATAGCGCGGTTGCTCGATGAAAAACGTGGCGATCGCGAGCGTTTCATCGAAGACGTGAAAGCGCGCATTCGCGATGCATTGGACGATGCCGGCTTGCGCGCTGAAGTCGCCGGTCGGCCCAAGCACATCTTCAGCATCTGGAAAAAGATGCAGCGCAAGGACGTGCCGTTCGGCGAGCTCTACGACGTGCGCGCGGTGCGCGTCCTCGTTGACGACATCGCCACCTGTTACGCCGCGCTCGGTGTCGTGCACCAGCTGTGGCCGCCGGTGCCGTCGGAATTCGACGATTACATCGCCAATCCGAAGGGCAACAACTACCGATCGCTGCACACGGCCGTCATCGGCCCGGAAGGGCGCACCTTGGAAGTGCAGATCCGCACCCACGAGATGCACGCGCATTCCGAACTCGGCGTGGCTGCGCATTGGCGCTACAAGGAAGGCCGCAGCGCCGATGCCGGTTTCGATCGCAAGATCGCATGGATGCGGCAATTGCTCGATCGCACCGAAGCCGATGCCGGCAACGAGGATGCACTGCTCGACGGCTTGCGCACCGACCTGGTCGAGGATCGCGTGTACCTGCTCACGCCGAAGGGTGAAGTCGTGGATTTGCCACGCGGCGGCACCGTGCTTGATTTCGCTTATCACGTGCATACCGAAGTCGGGCATCGCTGCCGCGGCGCGAAGGTCAATGGCCGCATCGTGCCGTTGAATTTCCAGCCGAACACCGGCGATCGCGTCGAGATCATGACTGCGAAAACATCCGAGCCACGCCGCGATTGGCTGATGACAGGCAGCGGATTCCTCGCCAGCGCACGTTCGCGCGACAAGGTGCGTGCGTGGTTCCACAAACTCGATCGCGCGCGCAATCTGCAGGATGGGCGTGATTTGCTGGACAAGGAACTCAAGCGGCTGGCCCTGCATCAAACCGATCTCGCACCAGCGCTGGCGAAATTCCACCTCGCCAACATCGAAGAATTGCATGTCGCAGTCGCGCTTGGCGATGTCGGCCCGAGCCAGGTTGCGCGCGCCTTGCACGATCATGCGCAGGCGCAGTTGCGCAGCGAACTCGAACGCGTATTGCCGGATACGAAACCGAAGCCGGCGCGGCCGTCGGTCGGCTTCACTGTCGAGGGCATTGGCAACCTGCTCACCCAGCTCGCGCGGTGTTGCCAGCCGGTGGCGGGCGACGCAATCGTCGGCTATCTCACCCGCGCACGTGGCGTCACCATCCATCGCGAAGGCTGCGTCGCCCTGCAACGCCTGCTGGCCCGCCATCCCGAGCGTTTGTTGCCGGTCGAGTGGGGCGACAATTCCGGATCGAGCTACAGCGTGGACGTGCTGGTGCGCGGCTTCGACCGCAAGGGTTTGCTGAAGGATGTGGCGAACCTGATCGCGCAGCAGGGCGTGCATGTGCTCGCGGTCAACACGCGCGCCGACAGTGCACGCGGTTTCGTCGAAATGACCTTCACCCTGAAAGTGCGCGACTTCGACCAGCTCGGCCAGTTGCTCGGCCGACTCAATGCCGTGCCTGGCGTGGACGACGCGCACAGGCTGGGATGAACCTGCTGTCGCAGGCGTTGTCGGATGCAGCATGGATGCTGAATTCATCGTCGAACACAACGCGTTGGCCGGAGTGATCGCGCAACGTCGCTGCTATGCTTTGCCGATGCAGGAATCCAGCCGCAGATGACCAGCGAACGCCACGATCCAACCCTCGGCGCGTTGCCGGAAATCGACGACGATCGACGTGGTGGTCGCGTGCATGCGGCATCTGGATTGCATGCGCACGGCACGCCACAAAAACGCCCACGCTGGCCGTGGTTGCTTGGCATTGTTGTCGTGCTGTTCGCGTTGGCGGTGATCCTCTACGTCGAACGCGATGCGCTCGGAAAACGACTGGTGCCGCCTCCGCAACAAACAGTGCTGATGCAGCAGGCGGACGCTGCGTTGCGTGCGGGCCGGCTGACTGCAGCGGATGGACGCGGCGCACGCGAATTGTACGAAGCGGTGCTCGCACGCGATCCCGATCATCCCGCAGCGCGCGAAGGGCTGGTGCACGTCGGTGCGGCAGCGCTTGCGCAGGCGCAGGCGGCGGCACGCGAAAACCATCCGCAGGCCGCGCGCCAATCGCTGGATCTCGCACGCGCGCTCGGCGTGCAGGCGGCGGATTTGCAGCTGGTCGAGGATGCATTGCGAAAACACGATGGCGGCGAAGATCGCATCGCTACGCTGCTGGCGCAAGCCGATGCTGCCGAACGCGACGGACATCGCGATGGCGGTGCAGGCAGCGCGCTTGCGATCTACCAGCAAGCGCTCGATGTAGCACCCGGCAATGCGGTCGTGCTCGCGCGCAGGCAAACATTGCTCGCGAACATGCTCGCCGGCGTCGATTCATTGCTTGCCAACAACGATGTCGCCGGCGCACACCATCTGATCGATCGCGTCACAGCCATCGATCCGGGACATCTTGACTTGCCGAATGCGCGTGCACGCCTCTCAGCGGCTGTGCAGAAACAGCAGCATGCAAGAAAACTTGCGCTCGATGCGGCCGATGCTGCGTTGCGCGGTGGCCACGTCGATGCCGCGATCGATGGCTATCGCAAGGTTCTCGCAGAAGCGCCCGACGAAGCGCGCGCACGTTCCGGTTTGCGTGCGTCAGCCGAAGCATTGGTCCGCAACGCACGGCACGCCGCTGCGGATTTCAAGTTCGACGATGCCAAGTCCGCGCTCGCGCAGGCGCGGACGATCGCACCGGGCCTGCCGACGATTGTCGCCACCGAACAATACGTGCAGCAGGTGCAGGCACGTCGCGCCGGACTCGACGCGAACACATCGACAACCAACGGCAACGCACGCATCGACGACCTGCTCGCCGCCGCCGATCACGCCATCGTGCGCAACCAGTTGCTCGATCCACCCGGCGTCAGCGCCTTCGACAAATTGCGCGCCGCGTCCGCGATCGCGCCAGCCGATCCGCGCGTCATCGCCGCGACCCGTCGTTTCGGCGCAACCACGGCCGCATGTTTCCAGCGCGAGATGACCGCAAATCGACTTGGGCGCGCCGAAGACTGCCTGGAAGCGTTGATCGCGATCGAACCGACGCATGCCGGATTGCCGACGATGCAACACACCCTTGCTGCCCGCTGGCTGGACGTGGCCGACGAACGCATCGGCGCCGGCGAACTCGACACCGCACAACGCGCGATCGCTTCAGCACAACGATGGACGCCGAACGATCCGGCGATTCCGGCATTGAAGACAAGATTGCAGCAGGCGCGGGCGGGTGGGAAGCGGTAGGGTGAGTGGATGGCAACCGAACAGTTGGTCCAATCCATCCATCATTAAATTGGTCCCTTTTCGCGCACTTCCCCAGTTGGCTTACCATCATCAGTAGCCATCTCGGATCACGCGACACACGACTGAGGATTGACGCAACTCAGGAATCGGGATCAATGCTTCTTTCATGGGAGGGAGGATGAGAATCATCCGGTTTGTTTC
>JBDSVN010000016.1:0-2894 GCA_039927175.1 Lysobacteraceae bacterium
GGCGGAAGACGTGGTGGATGCAGAGTTCACTGAGGTCAAGGACGACGGCAAGCAGTGAGTCCCGAGTTCGTTGCTCCTGCTTCCGCGACGGTCCCATATTCTTGTGTGGCATGAGTAGAGAATCGAAAGAGCGGGGCTGCGGCTCCGCTCTTTCGTTGCCTAAGAGCTTTTGACTGTCGTTTTAGTTGAACGATTTCCGATTCCCAATTTCCGATTCCCGGCCTGTTTATGAGCAAGCGCGACTATTACGAAACCCTCGGCGTGGCCCGCACTGCGAGCGACGAGGATTTGAAGAAGGCCTATCGACGGCTGGCGATGAAGCATCATCCGGATCGCAACGCCGCTGGCGATACAAATGCCGAGGCCGCGTTCAAGGAAGCCAAGGAAGCCTACGAGGTGCTTTCCGATGCATCCAAGCGCCGCGCCTACGACCAGCACGGGCACGCCGCGTTCGAACACGGCATGGGCGGCGGCGGTGGAGCAGGGCCTGGCTTCGCGGACGTCGGCGATATTTTCGGCGATATCTTTGGCGATATTTTCGGTGGCGGTCGCGGTCGCCAGGCACAGCGGCGCGGTAACGATCTGCGCTACATGCTCGATCTCGACCTCGAAGAGGCGGTATTCGGAGTCGAGCGCAATATCGATATAGCAACCCTGATCGATTGCCGCATCTGCTCCGGAAGCGGCTCGGCCGACGGCAAGATCGATACCTGCACCACCTGCCGTGGCCAGGGCCGCGTGCGTTTGCAGCAAGGCATCTTCTCGTTGCAGCAAGCCTGCCCGACCTGCGGTGGCCGCGGCAAGATGATCGTCAACCAATGCAAGGCCTGTCACGGCGAAGGCCGCGCCGAGGACACCAAGACGCTGGCGGTGAAAATTCCTGCTGGCGTCGATAACGGCGATCGCATCCGACTGTCGGGTGAAGGCGAAGCCGGTCCAGCCGGCTCGCCTGCCGGTGATCTGTACGTCGAAGTCCGCGTGCGCGACCACGCAATTTTCCAGCGCGATGGCGACGACCTGCACTGCGAAGTACCGATCCGCATCTCGCAGGCCGCACTCGGCGACACCGTGCGCGTGCCCACGCTCAATGGCGAAGCCGAGATCAAGATTCCCGCTGAAACCCAGACCGGAAAACTCTTTCGTTTGCGCGGCAAAGGCGTGAAATCGGTGCGCAGCCGCAGCACCGGCGATCTGTTGTGCCGTGCCGTGGTCGAAACACCGATCAACCTGACCGCACGCCAGCGCGAAATACTCACCGAGTTCGAGTCCACCTTCGAAGGCGACGAAGCGCGCCGGCATTCGCCGCGAAGCAGCACCTTCCTTGATGGCGTGAAATCGTTCTGGGAAAAGATCAAATCCTGACAAACGTTGCTGCAATCTGTTTCCGCAACTGTTGTGTAGACTCGAACCTCCAACAAGTGAAGGACGCGCAATGAACGCATTGTTGCAGCAGGTCATGGGTTCGATCGATGGTTCGGTGGTGCAGCAAGTCTCCAATCGATTCGGCATTCCACCGGACCAGGCCCTGAGCGCAATCAACTCGGCGTTACCGGCGATTCTTGGTGCTATCGGGCAACAAACGAGTACACCCGGCGGAGCCGATGCAATCCACACCGCCGCGCAGCAGGTTTCAGGGATGCTTGGCAGTGGCGGCGTGCAAGGCATGCTTGGCCAGATTTTCGGCGGCCAGCAGAACAGTGCAGTGCAAAGTATTGGCGCCGCGACCGGCTTGCCGCAAGAGCACGCGCAACACATGTTGTCGGTGCTTGGTCCGCTGGTACTCGCAGCAATCGGCAATCATGCGGCGCAGACTGGTACTGGCGCGCAAGGGCTCGGCCAGATTCTTGGCGACGCCGTACAGCATGCGCAGGCACCTGGTGGTCTTGGTGGTATTGGCGGCATGCTTGGATCGTTGTTCGGAAAATCCTGATTCGCCGAATCGTAATTCAGCTGACACGCGCAGCATCACGCCTCACATGCGGCTTGCTTCGCATGCGGGCGGCCGTTAGCGTGGTCGCATGACGACAACGACTCCGATCCGTTTGCTGATCCACGGTGCGTCCGGCCGCATGGGCCGCGCCTTGCTGCGGCTGGCTGCGCACGATCCACGATTCGTGATAGCCACGGCGGTGTCGCGCTCAGACGAGACTGTCGATGGCTTGCAAGTGCTTGCTGTAGAGCGCATTGCCATGGCTGCGGAATTCGATGTGATGGTCGACTTCAGCTTGCCGGCTGCGTTCGACGCAGCGCTTGGGCTATGCGTGCAGCGTGGTTGTGCTCTGGTTTCCGGGACGACTGGATTGTCCGATACGCAACGCGCGGCATTGGATATAGCTGCGGCATCGATTCCGGTGGTATGGGCATCGAACTTCAGTCTTGGCGTCGCAGTATTGAACGAACTGGTACGCCGCGCGGCATCCGTTTTGCCGGATTGGGATTTCGAAATCATCGAAACTCACCATACCCACAAGCGCGATGCGCCATCAGGTACAGCGTTGGCGCTCGGCGCAACGATTGCCACCGTGCGTGGCGAAGAACCGCATTACACGAGCTTGCGCAGCGGCGATGTGATCGGTGAACATGTGGTGCAATTCATCGGCATCGGCGAACGGATCGAATTGATCCACCGCGCAAACGACCGCGACATCTTCGCGCGTGGGGCGCTGGAGGCTGCTGCGCGGATTGCCGGACATCGACCAGGCCACTACGAATTTGGAGAATTACTGCTGCGTTGAACGTTCACCGACCTCTGGCTCTGGACTGGCTTGCAACTTAGTCGTGGTGCGATGCGTTCTTGTCGCGCCCGGCACCAAAACGTTTGTCCATTGAACCCAGCAGCTTCTTGAACCAGCGCGTGAAGCGGCCACGTTTCTGCTTGCGCTGCAATTCCTCCT
>JBDSVN010000017.1:0-25298 GCA_039927175.1 Lysobacteraceae bacterium
GTCAGCAACAAGTGAGTGATGAAAACCAGCGCGCCTTGTATACGGGTGAAATCCGCATCGGCCTGAGCCTGATCGCGTTGCTACTCGCGGCGGGATTCGGCAGTGATGTGCTGCGTAACATCTATCGTGGCGTGGAATCGCTACTGGCACTGACCAGCCAGATGCGCCGGCACGATTACACCGGCAAGCCCAAGTACCGTGCCGGCGGCGATCTCGGTGACGTGCTCGACAGCTTCCTCGAACTGCGCAATGAAATGCGCGAATCCGAGGCCGAGCAAACCGCGCTGTTGCTGCGCAACGAACAGGTGCGCGCGACGCTTGCGCGCAGCGAAGAGTTCCAGCGGTCGCTGTTTACTGCTGCGCAGGTTGCAGTGATGTCGATCGACCTCGATGGCCGCTTCACCAGTTTCAATCCCTACGCCGAACAATTATCCGGTTACACCTCGCCTGAGATGATTGGCCAGCGCAACGTCGCGCGCCTGTTGTTTGCCGAGGAAGGCCTCGAGATGGCCGAGCGCCTCGGTGCGGCGCTTGGACGCACCGTGCATGCCGATGCGCGGATGATTCCATTGCTGCTCGAGCTCGGCGTGCAGGCGCAGGAATGGACGCTGGTGCGCAAGGACGGCGTGAAGGTGCCGGTGTTGCTGGCGACATCGGCGATGTACGACGAAAGTGGCGAAGGCATCGGCCATCTTGCGATCGCCACCGACCTCACCCGCATCAAGCAACTCGAGGATGCGCTGCGCTCGAGCGAAATCGCGGCGCGCGATGCGAGCAAGGCCAAGGGCGATTTCCTGGCCGCGATGAGCCATGAGATCCGCACGCCGATGATCGGCGTCAACGGCATGCTCGAAGTGCTTTCGCACAGCACGCTCGATGCCGACCAGCGCCGCACCGTGCACATCATCCAGCAGTCGGCGGAATCGCTGTTGCACATCATCGGCGACATTCTCGATTTCTCGAAAGTCGAAGCCGGGCGACTCGAACTCAATCCAACCACGATCAGCCTGCAGCAATTGCTGCGTTCGACGACTGCGAATTTCACTGGTGCCGCATCGAGCAAGGGCTTGGTACTGAGTTGCGAAATCGATCCACGTATCGGCCCGGCGCACATCGCCGACCCGATGCGCCTGCGCCAGATCCTGTCGAACTTCCTGTCGAATGCACTCAAGTTCACCGAGGACGGCCTGGTGCTCGCGACGCTGGAATGGGTTGGCGCAGAACACGACAGCGACCGCCTGTGCTTCCGCGTCAGCGACACCGGCATCGGAGTGACTGCGGAACAACAGGCGCGATTGTTCCAGCCTTTCAGCCAGGCCGAAGGCAGCACGACGCGTCGCTACGGCGGCACCGGTCTCGGGCTGGTGATCTGTCGGCGCCTGGCCGAACTGATGGGCGGCGAAGTGACGATGGAAAGCACGTCCGGTGCCGGCACGACGATGCGGCTGACGGTATTGCTGCCACATGGCGATGTCGCCGACCTCGACACCAATGCGGATACACAATCGCAGGCGCCGGCATTCTTCCAGCCGCGCGCATTGCCGGATTCGAAGCAGGCTGAAGTCGAGCGCAGCCTGATCCTGCTGGTCGATGATCACCCAACCAATCGGCTTGTCGTTGCGCGCCAGCTCGCGCTCGCCGGCTACGCCTGCGAGACCGCCGAGGATGGCGTGGAAGGGCTAGAGCGTTGGCGCAGCGGACGCTACGCGCTGGTGCTGTCCGACATCCACATGCCGCGCATGGACGGTTATCAAATGACCCGTGCATTGCGCGAAGAGGAAGCGCGCGATGGCCATGCACGGATTCCAGTGATCGCACTCACTGCAGCCGTGCTCAAAGGCGAAGCCGAGCGTTGCCTCGCCGCCGGCATGGACGATTACCTGACCAAGCCAGTCAGTATTCCGCAACTCGCGGCATGCATTGGACGCTGGCTTCCGCACACGCAGGCCGCGGCATCCACGCATGCGGCAACAAATGGCGCTGCGCCATTGCCGCAAGCGCATGGCGATCCATCCATCCTCGACGACAGCGCGCTCGGCGCATTGACTGCAGGCGATGCAGCGCAGCGACGCTTGTTGCTCGACGATTATCTCGGCGCGACGGCGCATGATTTGCAGGCAGCGCGGCGTGCTCGCGAAGACGGCGATTGCATGCAACTCGCGCGCGAAGCGCACAAGATCAAGGGCGCGGCGTTGCTGGTCGGCGCGAACGAACTCGCCGCCGCTGCCGCCGCATTGGAACTCGTCGCGAAAGCCAACGATTGGCCGCAAATCCTGCCGCTGAGCGCAGATCTGGAAACCGCCGCCGAACGCCTGCGCCTGCATATCGCACATGACGTATAGCGCGAGCCGGGCGCACTATGCTTCCGAGCGCGTATCGTGCGCCCAGCGCACGCTACATCCGGCGAGTCGACTTTTTTTCTTTGCCGCCAGCATCTGCATGTCCGCAGGCCTGCTTCCGTCTGACGCGGTTGCAGCCTCGGTGAGACCCGTCGATATAGCGAGTGCCGTTCCAGCAACTTCCGCAAAATTTCTCGACATGCCTGCCGGTACCACTTGGGGCGAATTCGTGCATCGCTATCGCGAGCAGGTGCGGGAATCGTTGCAGGTGAGCCATGATGCCCGCGATCTGCTGTTGGCATCGTTCGTGCTGGTTGACAGCGAAGGTTATTATGAAGAACCGCCATCACTAGCCAAGCGACACACCGCAGCATCGTTGTTGCGTCGTGCCGCGCAGATGGCTCCTGACGATGCACTGGTACAGCGGGCATGGGCGCTCGCTTCGTACAATGCCAGTGGATGCGGCTCCGGTGATCCGTGTCCTGAACGTGCCGAAGCGCAGGCTCGACTTGAACCGGACAACGCCGCCGCGTGGGAGCCTGTGGTTGCTGCAGCGCTCGGGAAGCATGACCTCGTAAATGCGGAACGGGCATTGGCACGGATGGCCACGGCGACACACTACGACAATCACTTCGGGGAAGCAGCGCTTGCATTTCGAGCCATCTATCGCCGGTTTCCTGCGCCAGAAGCTCCACCCTCGTTGCGTGCGGATGTAGAAAAGAATCCTTGGTTCGAATTTCCCACAACTGCCGAATCGCATCAGGAGTCGTATGCGAAGTCTGCAGCAACCCGACTTTTGCTGGTTATGGGAGACGATGAGATCAAAAACGAACCAGAAAGCATGTGTACGAGGGAAGCGCTCAAAATTGCATCGAGGCAACGGGCAATGGATTGCGCGCGGATCGGCCGCATGCTGCTGCGAGGCAACGATCCAAATGGTCGCTTCTACATGGCCGCTACAGGGTTGGATACAGCAGGAGACCGCGAAATGGCGCGCACACTCGACTGGCGGATATGGATGGAGAACGAGACGGGTTCCCACCCACAGATATCGTTTGCCATGCGGCTGCAGAGCTGGTTTGACGATGTCGAAGCAACGGGCGACACAAACGAAGCCGATCGACGGGATCTGATTCGACGTGGCATTTCACCGACACCTCCGCCGGGATGGGAACCCGAGGGTGGGGTGTTTATGGAATTTAATGGGTTCTGATCGGTGAAGCGAAAACGAATGGCAGCTGTTGAAATGTTCGCCCGCTGGTTTTCTCGTATACCGAACCAATCGCAAATTGTTGATAGCGCCGTCCCGATGATTCCAGTGATAACGTGCCCGCCAACACAACATCGACCAACCGGACAACACCATGCCCCTGCTTAATCTTGCATTGACCGCGCTGCTCGCCACCAACGCAGCATCGGCCGCGCCTGCTCCAACAAGTCCGAATGTGTCCGCGCCTGCGCGTGCTGATGTCTGGGACGCGATCGGGCAGTCGTTGCGCAACAGCGCGTCGCCGCGTGATTGGGCGTTGGCATCGCAGATCATCTTCGAGTCGGGTGACGAGGCTTCACTCGCTGCAAAGCGGCGCGCGGGCGGTGCATTGCTGCGCAAGGCGGCCGAAGCCGCGCCGAAGGATGCATTCGTGCAGTGGCTATGGGCAAATGCGATGCCGGACATGGTCGGTTGCGACGCGCACGCCCCATGCCCTGATCGTGCCGCTGCGCTGGCGAAACTCGAACCTGACAACGGCGCGGCGTGGGTGCCGGTCATCAATGCGGCAATGGATGCGAACAACATGCGCGATGCCGATGTGGCACTGGCGCACGCTGTGGCCGCGACACGGTACGACGAACGCTGGTTCGTGTCGTGGAAGGCGTGGAGGGATATTTATCGGCGATATCCGATACTGACGAATCGCGATCCATCCGATCCTTTCACGGCGGACGCTGAAATGTCGGCGGATGGAATGGCGTTTTCGATGGCTGGCGCAACTGGCGTGCCGGCGTATGCCCCGTTGGTTCGTGGCTGCACCCGTGCAAAACATCCGCAAGCAACAGCGGCGCATTTCGAGGATTGCGGCAAGCTTGGCCGGCTCATGTTGAAGCAGGGAATGACGTTGTTGGCGCAGAGCATCGGGGCGGGGATCCTGCGCGTTTCCGGTACGGCCAAAGCGGACGATCGGGCAGCTGCTCGCATCGCCGAATGGCGGCAACACCAACACGCCACGCTGCCGTTTGACCAACCAAGTGAAATACGTGCGTATGTCGCCGATCTTGAAAGAACGGGCAACGAAGTCGAGGCGCAGCAACTGCAGTTGCGTCGGGCAGGCCTTTCGCTCACGCCACCGGCCGACTGGAAGCCGACCCGATTTGGCTTGCTGGATGCGTCTTCCAAGCCTTAAAGCGAGTGTGACGTAGGCATTCAGCGCCTGCCATGCGCGACGGTGTTAGGCTTTTGGCCCGATTCCTTCCCGCTCGTCGCCCGGACCCCATCCCGCCATGACCAAGTTCCGCATGCTCGCAATCGCCACGGCCGCAGCTGTTGCGACAAGTTTTTCCATGCCCCCCGCAGTTGCCCAGGCGACCTCGTCGCATGATGCCGCACGTGCGTTGTACGACGTGCTCTCGGCCAGCCCGCAACCGCGCGATCGCGTTTTGGCGGCGTGGATGATCGCTCCCAATACCGAAGACGAACGCTCGATGCGGCGTGTGGCATTCGCTTTCGCTGCTGCTGCAGCACCGAAGGATGCCCTTGTGCAATGGCTGGCCGCGAATGCGATCGGCGGTTGTCCGAAAGCGCCGGAAGACACCGCAACCTTGCGCCTGTTCCGCCAGCTTGAACCGGACAATGCCGCCGCAGACCTGCTGCAGCTCAATCACACTACCGCTTGCGGCGACAAGGTCAGGATCGGCGAGACGCTCGGGCAGATGGCACACGCCAAGCGCTTCGACAGCCACTTCGGAACCACGGTCCAGGCATGGCTGGATGTGTTGAAGACAGAACCATCCGCGAAGGGCCTGTTGCAAGCAGATGCCAGCACGGGAAAACAACCGGCGCCAGTAGGGCTGGCGCTGACCTACGCGACCATAGCTGCAGAACCTGATTTCTCGCCGTTGCTGGCCGCATGCCCGAAAAATTCACTGACCAACGCAGGTGTGTGCGCCAAGATCGGCCGCATTCTCGCCTATACCAGCAAGACTGCCCTGGAGAGGTCTGTTGGTTTCGACTTGATCGAGCGTTCTGGCGCGATGACAGCCCCCGACAGGACGGCCTTGCGTGAATTGCATTGGTTGATGTCGCCGCCATCGGGGAAGCAACTATCGCCGGAGATGGGTCGAATCGTCGCCATCGGATGGCTGCGTACCGATGATGAAATCCAGATCATGCGCCAGGCGTTTGGTGCCGGCGGTTATCCGACGACACCACCCGCAGACTGGACGGATCCAATCGGGAAACAACAGGTGCAAGGGGGCCAGCAAAACGGAGCCCTGTTGCCGCATTGGAATGCGCCGACTGGCAAGCAACAGCCGCCGCCTTCGAATAATCCATCGCATTGATTTCAGCAAGCCGGCGTCAATCCGCCGGCACCGTGCGATCGCGCGCCCAGGCGCGCAGTGCTTCGACTTTCTCCGCCATCAACACCGACAGCGGTCGCGTGTTGCGCAACTCGCCCAGCAATTCGTCCTGCGTCAGCGGGCCGGGCGTGGTGCGTGCGACGTAGAGCGACGACACGATCGCCTGCTCGATCTCGGCGCCTGAAAATCCGTTGCTGGCCGCCGCCAATGCCTGCATGCCGAAAGCCGTTGCATCGACTTTGCGCCGGGCCAGATGCAACTTGAAGATATCGATGCGGGTTTCCGCGTTTGGCAGATCGACGAAGAAGATTTCGTCGAAGCGACCCTTGCGCAGCAATTCCGGCGGCAGTTCATCCACCTGGTTCGCGGTCGCGACGAGAAAGACGCGCGAAGTACGTTCGGCCATCCATGTCAGCAGGTAGCCGAGCACGCGCCGCGACACGCCGCCGTCGGCATCGCTCGAACCGCTCGCCAAACCTTTTTCGATCTCGTCCATCCACAGCACGCACGGCGCGATCTGTTCGGTCGATGCGAGCGCGGCGCGCAGGTTCTTTTCGGTTTCACCGTGGTACTTGTCGTATAACGTGCCGAAATCCAGCCGCACCAGCGGTACGCCGAAGCCGCCGGCGATCGATTTGGCCACGAGCGATTTTCCGCAGCCCTGTACGCCGAGCAGCAAAATCCCTTTCGGTGGATCGAGCGCGTAACCGTTGTCTGCGGATGCGCTTGCAGTCGCGGCGTCCATCACGAACAGGTCGCGGCGCTGCGCCACCCATTGCTTGAGCCGTTTCGCGCCGGCGACATCGGCGAATTGCGCGGTGTCGTATTCGAAATGCAGGTGGCCGGAACGGTTGAGCAGTTCGAACTTGAGTTTTGCCAGTTTCGGCAGGTCGTTCGCATCCAGCGCACCGTTCTCGAAAATCAATTGCCGTGCGATGCGTTGCGCCTCGGTCATCGACAGGCCGGCGAGATTGCGCACGATCGCACGCACCGCGTCGGCATCGAAAGTCACCGGCCGCCCGCTGTTTTCGCGGGTGTAATCGCGCGCCACGTCCTTCACCATTTTCAATAGCGTGTTGGCGTCCGGCAGGCGCAGCGCGAAACGCACCGCCAGTTCGTCGAGTCCCGCCGGCAGTTCGACCTTGGTGCCGACCAGCACGATGGTGTGCGCCACGCAATTGCGCCGCAGCACGATCTCGCGTAATTGCCGCTGGGTTCCGGCGTAGCCGAGATAGGGGCAGAAATCGAGCAGCAGATACACGCCGCGCTGGTCCGCCTGCTGGATCGTGCGCAAGGTGCTGGTCGCATCGGCAGCGCCTTCGGGCGGGTCTTCGCGATCGATGTCGAAGCGGCGCAATCCCTCGGTGATCGACCACCGATACATTGCGCGAAAAACATCCAGCAGCACATGACGAAACAGATCGACCACGCGCGTCTCGTCCGGCGTCTCGATCACGATCAGCGGCGTATCCGCGCGAATCAGCGCGGCGAGGTCTTGCAGTTCGGGCATGGTCTCTCCAGAGACGCGCACCTTAGCAGAGCATGAGGGCTGGTTTAGATATGCAAAAACCAGCAGCCAGGCTGCACTTTCCGTGCGGCCCTCCGGCATAGCCCTCGGGCGTTCTTCAGGCCGCGAGCCGACGGCACGCAGACGGCCTTCATCATCCGGCCCAGCCCGATGGTAGAGTGAAGTCCTTCCAGACGGAGGGCTGTCCATGCGTACGATCCTGGTTGCCAGCTCCAAGGGTGGCGTCGGCAAGACCACGTTGGCCACCAATCTCGCCGCGCACGACGCGGCCGATGGCAAGCACACGGTGCTGGTCGATGCCGACCGGCAATTATCTTCAACCCATTGGTGCGAGAAACGTGCCGGCATGGACAACGCGGTGCTGCCGGTGAACGGGCTGCGTCGCGATTGGCAGCGTTCGATTCCTGACGATACCCAGAGCGTGATCATCGACGGTCGCGCCGGCGCGATGGGCGACGAATTGGCGATGTTCCTCGATGTGGCTGATGCGGTGATCGTGCCGATCCTGCCATCGACGATCGACATCGAGGCGACGGTTCCGTTCCTCGATTCGCTGGTGCAGCACCCGCGCGTGCACAAGGGCAAGCTCAAGGTCGGGCTGGTCGCCAACCGCATGAAGCCGTGGACGAATGCCTCGCAGCACGCACTGGCCCAGCTCAAGGCGTGGCCGTATCCGGTCGTGGCGCAGTTGCGCGACACCCAGGCTTACGTTTTGCTGGCCGGATTGGGCAAAGGCCTGTATGACTATCATTCCGAACAGGTGCGCAATCATCAGGCTGATTGGGCGCCGTTGTTCAAATGGTTGAAAAAGGTGGGCTGAAATGCGTGAGTTGATCCTGTTGCGACACGCCCACGCCGAATCGGCGCTGCCCGGCCAGGACGATCGCGATCGCGGTTTGTCGATGCGTGGACGCAGCGAGGCCACGGCTGCCGGCATCTGGCTGCAGAAGCACGGTTATGTGCCGGATCGCGTGCTGTGCTCGAGTGCACGCCGCGCGCGCGAAACCCTTGATCTCGCCCAGGATGCAGTCGGTCACGGCGAAACCGAGCTAGCCGATGCGATCTACGATGCCTCGCCGGGCGAACTCATCGCACTCGCCGATACGCACCGCGATGTGCCGCGCTTGATGATGGTTGGCCACAACCCCGGCTTCGAATTGCTGGCAGCATTGATGACGACCGGCCAATCCGGCGATTTTCGCGGCATGCACACGTCTGGTATCGCGGTGCTGCAACTGCCCGCCGATGCGGCGCTGGAACCGGGCGTGGCAAAGCTGGCGGCGTTCTGGATGCCGTAGCGACGATGCTCCGCGCATGGACTGCGCTCGTTGCGGGAACGGTCGGGCCAACCGGTTGCACGACATGATGGCGAATGCGCGTGCAATTTTTGCGTTGCTGTTGTGCGTCTTCCTGCTCGATGGTTGCGCCGGCTTGCGCCGCAAAGACCTCGACCATGCCCAGGCGCTTGCCGTCGTGGCGCGCTCGACCGCACTCACTTGCGATCATGCCGATGCCTGCGCCGAACCCTCGCCACTGCGTGCGCTGGGCGATCGCGCGGTGTCTGAATCCAGCACCGACAAGCCGGTCAATTATGTGGAAATCATCGATTTCGGACAGGATTCGCTGCTCGGCCGGATCAACCTGATCCGCGGTGCGCGCAGCAGCATCGACATCCAGACCTTTATTCTTGGCGAAGATGATGCCGGCTTCCTGACCCTCAACGAACTCATCGCCGCCGCACGGCGTGGCGTGAAAGTACGGTTGATTGTCGACCAGTTGAACGCGCCTACCGACCTGGGATTGCTGGCCAACCTGGCAACCGTGCATGCGAACTTCCAGATGCGCCTGTACAACCCGACATTCGGACGTGCGCGCACGTCGGCGGTGGGCTATGTCGCCTCGATCCTGTGCTGTTTCCACAGGTTCAACCAACGCATGCACAACAAGTTGATGGTAGTGGATGGACGCGTGGCATTCACCGGCGGCCGCAACATTTCCGATCCGTATTTCGACTGGAGCCCGGATTTCGATTTTCTGGATCGCGACGCGCTCCTGGCCGGGCCGGAAGTCGGCAAGATGGAGCGCGAATTCAATCTGTTCTGGAACAGCCCACGCAGCGTACCGCTGGCCCGGCTCAAGGATGTCGCGCGCTTGCTGCTCGCCAACCAGGGCGCGCCGAAGATCGACCCGATCGAGCAGCAGCATCGCAGCCCGCGTGTATTGGCACTTGCGGCTGCTGCTTCGGATCAGGCCGAGATCGGCAAACGGTTGGTTGCCGATGCGCGAGCCGTGGATGCGCAATTCATCGGCGACGGCCCGCGCAAGCAGACCCGTCCCGCCGATGACACTCCCGGCAGGACCACTAATGGATTGCACGAAATCATCGAAGGCGCACGCACTTCGGTTGTCATGCAAACCCCGTATCTGGTGCTGAGCAAGGAAGCACGCACGATGTTTCGCGACATGCACCAGCGCGCGAATGCGCCACAGGTGACGATCTCGACCAACAGCCTGGCATCCACCGACGCCATTCCGGTGTATGCACTGTCGTACAAATACAAGCGTCGTTACCTGCGCGAACTGGGTTTTCATATTTTCGAACTCAAGCCGCATCCGCTGGATGTGCCGATCGATTTCGCCGCGACCGGCGCGCCGGATCGGCCGCGCGATGAAAGCGGCAATGCCAGCAGCCAGGCGTCGGAAACTGCGGGTGTGCAGCTTCCGGAGCAGCCGGAAACAACCGATGACCAGTCCAACGAAAACGACACCCCACCACAGCGATTACGCGTGCGCAGCGAATTCAAACGCTTTCCAGGTCTCGGCTATGGCTCGAAGCTGCCTGCGCTGAACAGCGCTGGCGTGCGCATCAGCCTGCACTCCAAGGCGATGGTGATCGACGGCGCTATCGGCATCATCGGCTCGCACAATTTCGACCCGCGCTCGGACCACTACAACACCGAGGATGTGCTGGTGTTTCGTGATGCCATGCTGGCGCAACGGCTGCAGGATTCAATCCTGCGCGACACGGCACCGCAAAACGCATGGCTGATCGCGCGGCGGCCGCCATCTGCGGTGTCGCGGATCAACGGACGAATCACTGCATTGTTCGAGAACCTGCCGGTGTTCGACTTCTGGCCATTTCGATATGCCACCAGTTACGAACTCAATCCGGGGTGCGATCCGGTGCCTCCGAAGGATCCGCGTTTCGATGCATGCTGGACTCCGGTTGGCGATTTTCCCGGCGTCGATATTTCGTTCAAGACCTTCGCCACCCGCGTGCTGACGGCGTTCGGTGCCGGGTTGGCGCCGATCCTCTGAAGCTTGGCCGCTACAGCTGCCCCGCACCGATTCGGCCTGGTCCAGATGCCCTCCACGATTGACCGCACGCCCGTCTGGGCCTAGTCTGCTGCTTCCATCCGTAGCGCGGTGCCATCATGCCGATTTCGATCAATCTCGAACTGTCCGACCAGGACATCGAACATTTCAGTACTGCGATGAAAGCCACGCGGCATGGTGCTGCGAATGCATCGGTCGCGGACGTCACCGAAGCAGCAACGCGGTTGCTCCGTGAGGCACAGAGCGCCGTCGTCCCGCCATTCGTCTCGGAACGGCTGGCGCGCCTGGACCAGCTGATTGCGATGGTGCGCGACGAAGGCTGGGGGATGGAAGGCGAAGACACTCAGCGCGTGCTCTCGGCGCTGGAATATTTTTCCAATCCCGACGACATCATTCCCGATTCGACGCCCGTGCTCGGTTATCTCGACGACGCGATCATGATTGAAGTGTGCGTGCGCGAATTGGCGCATGAACTGGCCGCGTACGAGGAATTCTGCGATTACCGCCAGTGCGAAGCCGATCGACGCGGCATGAACCCGGCTGATGTCGGCCGCGCCGACTGGCTGGAAGGCCGTCGCGAGGAATTGCAGGATCGCATGCACCGTCGTCGTGCCCGCGACTACGGCACCGGCTACGGCAGCAGCAGCGGCTACGCGAAGAACAGCAGTTACGTCGATCAGGGCTGGCGGCCGAGCCTGTTCCGCACATCCTGATCCTCAGCACAGCATCGATACGCGTTGAACGCAGCATCCCTTGCGGCATGTGTTGCAGCGCGCGTTCGTTCAACGCAGCATGAAGGCAGCGTCCGCGACAGAGTGCAGGCTCTAGTCGCGTCGTGCAGAATCGTGCGATGGAATTGATTGATCCCGCCGCGGCGCGTGGCGATGCGCTGCGTCCCTTGCGTTATCTGTTGCGCGTGCCGTTGCTGCTGCTGCATCTGCTGATCTCGCTGCCGATCACGTTGCTGCTGATCGCGTTGCCGACCGCGTCGCTGCGTTTGCCGGGCGGCGAGCGCGTCGACCATCGCGCGATTCGCGCCTGGTCGGCCGGCTTGCTGCGCATCTTTGGATTCCGGTTGCGTCGACTTGGCCAGCCGGTGCGAACGGCGGCGCTGTTCGTTGCCAACCACGTCAGCTGGATCGACATCAGCCTGATGCACAGCCAGCACGCAGTCGGCTTCGTGGCCAAGGACGAAATCAGCCGTTGGCCAGTAGTCGGCTGGCTCGCCAGTCGCGGCGGCACCATCTATCACCAGCGCGGCAACGACCATTCGCTGCGTGGCGTGATGGAACAGATGGTCGAACGACTGCGCAGCGGTTTGGGAGTCGGCGTGTTTCCCGAGGGTGGCACGGGCGATGGTCGCGCATTGCGCGTCTTCCATGCGCGCATCCTGCAAGCTGCGGTGGATGCCGACGTGCCCGTGCAACCGGTGGCACTGCGTTACGGCGACCACGGCAACGCACAAATGCTTGTCGCGTTCGGCAAGGGCGAATCGTTCGCGCACAATTTTTTCCGGTTGCTGGGCAGCCCGGGCTGCGTTGCCGAAGTGCATTTCCTGGAACCGGTTGCGCCAGTCGCTGGCGGACGCCGCGGCATGTCCGACAAGGCGCGCGCGCGCATCGCCGAGGCGCTGGCGACGTGACCCACGCCCGCGATTACGCGCCGCCGACCTGGTTGCTGGGGCCGCACGTGCAATCGGTGCTGTCGTCAAGCTCATTGCGTCGCGTACGCGGCGCGCGGGCGTTGGCAAGACTCGGCACGCAAACCACCGAAATGATCCTCGATGCCGGCGACGGCGTGCGCCTGCAGGGTTTCCACTCAAGCTTGCCGCGTACGCCGCGCGGACTGGTCCTGTTGCTGCATGGCTGGGAAGGCAGCTCCGAATCGGGCTACATGCTGCACACCGCGGCGGTGCTGCTGGAAGCTGGCTTTAACGTGTTCCGACTGAATTTTCGCGATCACGGCGACACCCATCACCTCAACGAAGACCTCTTCCATTCCTGCCGTTTACGCGAGGTGCTCAACGCCGCGCGCGTGGTGGCAGAACAGATTTCGATACGCCCGTTCCTCGCGGCGGGCTATTCGCTTGGCGGCAATTTCGCGCTGAGGATTGCATTGCATGCGCCAACTGAAAATATTCCGCTGAGCCACGCCGTAGCGGTCTGTCCGGTGCTGGATCCGGCCGCCGGCATGAGCGCGCTTGAAACCGGCATGCCGCTGTACCACTGGTATTTCATGCGCAAGTGGCGCGGTTCGTTGCGGCGCAAGCGTGCATTGTTCCCGAAGCGCCACGACTTCAACGATGCAACGCTGAAACAGGACATGCGTGGGCTGACCACTTGGATGGTCGAGCGCTATACCAACCTCGGGCTGCTTGAAAACTATCTGGACGGCTATTCCGTGTCCGGTGATCGACTGGCCGGTTTGCAGATTCCGGTGAACATCCTCACCGCAGAGGACGATCCGGTGATTCCTGTCGCCGATTTCCGCAAGCTGCAACTTCCTGCGCATTCGTCGCTGGAAATCGCGCCGCATGGCGGCCATTGCGGATTCCTCGAAGGCATCAACCTGCAAGGTTTTGCCGAAAAATGGGTGCGTGCGCAATTGCTGGCTGGGCTTGGCGAGCAAATGCCCAGCGAGCCCGTGGCGACTGGGCACGTTACAATTCCATCCCCGCCCGCTTCCTGAAAACTCCGCATGCTGGACGATGTGAAAGACGCGCTGCGCCGTCATGCAACCGGCGAGGCGTTGACCAAGGCCCGCGACGCAGTACAGGCCCAACCCGGAAATGCCGAGGCGCACCATTTGCTCGGGCTTGCGCTGCAGGCGCAGGGCAATTCGGGCGAGGCACACCAGAGCTTCGATCAAGCGATCGCGCTAGCACCGGACAATGCCGCCTACCAGGTCAGCCGTGCGGGCCTGTTGCTGGGCGAGGGTGATCGCGAACAGGCGCAACAGGCGCTGGACAAGGCAATCGCGATCGACCCCAACCAGGTTGCCGCCTACATCATGGCATCGCATCTTGCGTTGACCCGCGACGACCTGACCGAAGCCGAGCGTCTGCTCAAGCGTGCGGCGTTGGTCAACCCGAACCATCCGCATACGATCGTCACCCTGGGCCAGCTGGAGACCCGGCGCGGCAATCACGACGAAGCCTTGAAGCTTTACAACGACGCGTTCGCGGCTGCCCCTGACGACACGCTGGTGCTTTCTGCGCTGGCGCATGCGTACCTCGCGCGTGGCAATGCCGCGTTTGCCGAGCAGACCTATCGGCGCGCATTACTTGGCGATCCGCGACAAGTCGCATTGCGCCGTGGTTTGTTCGAGGCATTGCGTGCGCAAAACCGGATGGAGGACGCTGCACTCGAGCTGGTGCAATTGCGCCGCGATCTACCGGACGATATCGGCCTGTTGCAACTGTCAGGCGAGTTCGCGCTGTACGAGGGCCAGATCGACGATGCCTTGCGTGCGTTCCGTGGCGTGCTTGAACAACAACCGCGCAGCCCTCGCGCACTCACGGGCGCGATGCGTATCTGGCAGGGCGAGCACCAGGAGCAGCAGGGACGCGTCGTACTGGACGGTTTACTGGAGCGCGATCCGCAGGCCGAGAACGCCTGGGAAGCACGCTTCGCACTGGAAGTCGGACAATCCGATGCATCGCGCGCGGTACTTGAGCGTTGGCTTGTCGCTATGCCCGAAAGCGCGGCCGCACTCGAGATTTCCGCGCAGATCCAGGAGGCTGAAGGCAACTTCGCCGAAGCCGAGGCTTTGGCTGATCGTGCGATGGTCCAGCCTACACTGCGTTTGGCCGCCGAGTTGGTCAAGGCGCGCGCGCAATTACATTCAGATCCCGAAGCGGCAATCAAACGCCTCGAATATCTCGCTGGCGTTGTCACCAGCAAGGCGCATAAACGCGCGGTGCTTGGATGGCTTGGCTATGCCTGTGATCGGGCCGGGCACTTGGCGCAGGCGATCGATGTCTGGGAGCAGGCGCAGGCGCTGGATGACGACACTCTGGGCTTGCCTGTGCTCGGCGATATCGACGATCAACTCGAACGCGCGACCGAGTCGGCACGGGCTGCGTCGAACGAAGTGAAGGAGCCACCGGCAATCTTGCTGTGGGGGCCGCCCGGCAGTGGCGTGGAGCGCGTCGCCGCGATCTTGCGTACCCAGCCGGAATTCCCGTTGCTGGATGACCGCATGCACCAGACTGTGCGGCGCGATGGATTCCAGACCGGCGATTTCAGCCACCTGATCAATCCCGATCGCGAGGTCGCCGCCGCCGAAGCATTTGCCAGTTACTGGCGCAGCGGCGTGGCGGATATGGGTTATGCCGGCGTCACCGTGATCGACTGGCTGCGTCGGTGGGATGCGCGGCTTGCGCCCGCCGTGCGGCGCGCATTGCCGGGCTCGGTATTGGTCGTCGCAATGCGTGACCCTCGCGACATGCTGCTCAACTGGATTGCGTATGGCTCGCCGTCGCGATTTGCATTTCCGGGTGTGCTGGCTGCCAGCAACTGGCTGGCGATGTCGCTCGAGCACCTTGGCTGGTTATCCGATCACCCGTTGTTCAATCTTTGCTTGCTGCAGGTGGACGATATTGACGATGGCGCACCGCATGTCGCCGAGCAGTTGCAGCGTTTCCTGCGCTTGAACGAAACGCCCTCGACGAGCCTGTCCGATCGGCTGAAGTTGGCGCAAGGCGGGCATCCATCGCGACTACCGGCGGGTCACTGGCGGGAGTATCGCGATGTGCTTGCGGAGGCATTCAAGCGACTGACGCCAATCGCCGAACGGCTCGGTTATCCGGTGGAGTAGAGCGGCTGATGCTGCAGCTCCTGCCTGGGGAGCCGCGTAGACAAGTCATTCAGGAGGCCAGCCATGCGTTTGCCGTTACTGTCGCTGCTGCTTGCGTCGCAAGGCATCTTCGCCATGTCGCCCGGGCAACTTGTCGCGAGCCTCCACGTACCATCTGGATTCACCGTCACCCTGTACGCCAATGGCGTTGCCAATGCGCGCGCGATGGCGTGGGGCGATCGCGGCACGCTGTTCGTCGGCTCGTAAGCAGCCGGCAAGGTGTATGCATTGCGCGACGACAATCACGATGGTCGCGCCGACAGCGTCCGCGTGATCGCAAGTGGCTTGCGCGTTCCGCTTGGCGTGGCGTTCCGCAATGGCGCGCTCTACGTCAGTGCGATCGACCGCATCCTGCGCTACGACGCGATCGAATCGAAACTGGATGCGCCGCCAACGCCAGTCGTCATCGTCAACGACTTGCCGCACGACGGACACCATGGAGGGCGCTATCTCGCGTTCGGCCCGGACGGCAAGCTGTATGTGCCGATCGGGGCGCCGTGCAATGTCTGCGATCGGCCCGGTTACGCGAAGCTCACGCGCATGAACGCCGATGGCAGTGCGCGCGAGGATGTCGCGCTCGGTATCCGCAACACGGTCGGATTCGCGTGGGATCCACTGACGCAACACCTGTGGTTCACCGACAACGGTCGCGACCTGCTCGGCGACGATGTGCCGAGTGATGAATTGAACGTCGCCAGCAAACCGAAGCAGCATTTCGGATTTCCGTATTGCCATCAAGGTGATGTGCTCGATCCCGATTTCGGCAAAGGCAAGTCGTGCGGCGATTACACGCCGCCTGCGGCGAGACTTGGCGCGCATGTCGCGGCACTTGGCATCGCGTTCTACACCGGCAAGATGTTCCCTGCCGCTTACCGCAACAACGTCTTCATCGCCGAACACGGGTCGTGGAATCGATCGAGCAAGAGCGGTTATCGTGTCGTGCGCGGGGAAATCAAAGGTGATCGGGTTGGGCGTATCACCCCGTTTCTGACCGGCTTCCTCGATGGCCAGGACACCCTGGGCCGACCGGTTGCACTGACTGTGGCGCCCGACGGCGCGCTGCTAGTGTCGGATGATTTCCAGGGCGCGATTTACCGCATCGCATACACCGGAGGTTCCAGATGAAATTGCACAGCGACAGTTTCTCGCACAGGCAGGCGATTCCATCGCGCTTCGCGATGGGCCGCATGGGCGACACGTTTTCCGACAACCGCAATCCGCAGCTGGCGTGGAGCGATGCGCCGGAACGCACACAATCGTTCGCATTGCTGTGCATCGATCCGGATGTGCCGACGGTTGCCGACATGGTCGGCAAGGCTGGTGTGGAAATTCCGATCGAGCAGGTGCGTACGGAATTCGTGCATTGGGTGATGGCCGATATTCCTGCCGACGTGCGCGAGATTGCCGAAGCTGCGTGGTCGAGTGGCGTGACGATCGGTGGCAAGCACGACCTGCAAGGCTCGCACGCGGCGCGCCACGGATTGAACAGTTACACCGACTGGTTCGCCGGCAACAAGGACATGGCTGGCGATTATCTTGGTTACGACGGCCCGTTCCCGCCGTCCAACGACCTGCGCGTGCATCGGTATTTCTTCCGCTTGTTTGCGCTCGATGTCGCGCACCTCGACTTGCCTTCGCGTTTCACCGCGAGCGACGTGCTGCACGCAATGCAGGGGCATCTGCTGGTGGAGGCGCTGACGTACGGAACCTATTCGCTGCACCCAGCCCACGCACCATGAGTACGACCGCGTACTTGCTCTGGGGCGTACTCTTCGGCTCGATCGGGTTCGGCTATTTCCTGTATGGCAAGAAGCGGCCCAACATCGTGGCGCTGGTGTGCGGACTCGTACTGATGGTCTATCCGTACTTTGTCAGCAGCACATGGGCGATTGTCATCATCGGCGCGGTGTTGATGGCAATTCCATATTTTGTCCGACTGTAGCGTGCGCTGCGCGCACGAGATCGGTGCGGCCGTGCGCGCAGCGCAAATTACGCCGGCATCCACACCAGCAGCGCAATACCCAGCGCCATCCGGTAGATCGCAAATGGCGTAAAGCGGTGCGTGCGGATGTAGCCGAGCAGCCATTTCACCGCGATGAAGGCGACCACCAGCGAGACCACGAAGCCGACCGCGAGCGCAGTCCAATCTTCATGCGCTGTGCCGCCGCCCTTCACAACCTTGAGCAGTTCGTAGCCGGTGGCCGCGTACATCGTCGGGATGCCGACCAGGAAAGCGAATTCCGTCGCCGCCGCGCGGTTGCTGGTGCCGACGAGCATTGCGGTGAAAATCGTCGCCGCCGAGCGCGAGGTGCCGGGAAAGATCCCGGCGATCATCTGCGTGATGCCGACAAGAATTGCCACTGGCCACGTCACTGCCGTGCGATCGGGCTGCTTGGCCGCGAGTTGTTCGGCAGCGAGCATCCAGATGCCGCCGATCAGCAGTGCCCAGGCGATCGGTTTGATTTCCTCGGGCAACTTGAAGCCGTGCTTCACCGCGATCAATCCCAACACAGCGGTGATGCCGAATGCCACTGCCAGCTTGAACAGGTAATCGCGATTGGCCGGGTCGCGCCATTGCGTCAACAGTTGCCAGATTCGCGTCCAGTAGATCAGCGTCACTGCCAGGATCGCGCCGGCCTGGATGCCGATGTTGAACAAGTCCGAGCGTGCGCCAAGGCCGAGTTTTTCGGCGATCAGCAAATGCCCGGTACTGGAAATCGGCAGGAATTCGGTAACGCCCTCGATGATGCCGAGGATGACGACATTGATCAGATCATGCATGGATTCAGCCCAGGCCAAAGCGCAGCAAGTGTACGCGGTTGTGGGTGCCTGCCGAATGCTCGAAGAAGCCAGGATGCAATGTTGCGCATGCGTCGTAGAATCCTTGCTTGATCCAGTCGGGGCAGACGCAGTTGAAAAAGGTATTGAATGTCGGTGGCGACAATAAAACCATCCCCCTGCCACCGCATTTCGATGGCTTCGAGCACGTGCTGCTCGACATCGACCCGAGTGGAAATCCGGACGTGGTTTGCGACGCGCGTGAGCTGATGACGCTTGAGGCTGGGCAGTTCGATGCGATCTATTGTTCGCATAACCTCGAACACTATTACCGGCATGACGTACCCAAGGTGTTGGCTGGCTTCCTGCATGTCCTCAAGAACACCGGCTTTGCGCATATCCGCGTGCCCGATATCGAATCCGTGATGCGCTCTGTCATCGATCGCGGACTGGATATCGATGACGCCTTGTACAGTTCTCCTGCAGGGCCGATCAAGGTGCTTGATGTGTTGTACGGTTATGGAGTCGAGATCGAAGCGAGTGGACAGGATTTTTACGCCCACAAGACCGGCTTCACCCAGAAATCGCTCGCGCAAGCGTTGCAACGCGCTGGCTTTTCAAGAAGTTACAGCATGACGGGCAACTTTGAGGTGAGTGCCCTGGCATTCAAGAATCCGCCTGACGAAGCCATGCGTGCAACATTCGGGTTGCCCGCCGACTGACGGTTCCGGATGCTTTTCGGCAGCTCAGGGCGACGGTTTGCACGAAATTCCGGTCGCGAACAAGCGCGTCCAGTCCGCAGAGAAGAGAGCCGCGGTTCGGCGAGATCTGGCGGAGCAAGCGCCACGTTGAATTACTCGTCCGCTATGGGAATAATCCATGATGGAAAATTTTCACGGCGCTGGCTATCCAAAACTCGTCAAGGGATTCGAAGGTGGATCGGTGAGTACCGCCGAACGAGACGGCAACTATCTGGTCATCATCAATCAGGTCGCACTGCTCGATATGCTGGATCCCGAAGACCGCGAAGGCATGGAGGGCATCGCCACCCATGCATTCGCTTCGACATCCGAAAGGGACGACTACTTGCGCATGCGCGGCTGGCTTGGTGGGCCCTGAATATTCAATTCAGCGGACCCGCCGACGACACGCTGCATGTTTTATGAGATGGATCGATGCGCCACGCCGTCAAATGATTGCCACGCGTATCGGTTTGTACAAACGGTCTGATGGTCCATGATGACAATTCTGATTGCCATTTTTGCAGGTGCGTTTTGCATCGTGGCCGCATTCCTGGATTGGGACTGGTTCTTCAACAACTGGCGGGCGAGATTGTTCGTGAACCTGTTTGGCCGCAATGGCGCTCGCGTCGTGTACGCGCTGATGGGTGTCGGATTGATCGTTGTCGGAATGGCACTGAAAGCGGCACACCTCGCCGTCAGGTAACCGGGTTTGGTAATCCGTCCACGCCGGATAGCGGCCAACGGCAGCGACTGTGCATTGCTGGAACGATACCCACTATTCACCAATTTCGCGCAAATGCTTTTACAAAAGCACCAAATTAGCGCGTTATTTAAACCCGTATTGATTGCCATCCTTTAAAATCAACAGTTTGCCATCGCGAAAAGCTGGCACGCCACTTGCTCTGACTGGTTCATCCCAACCCCAGCCGGAGCGCGCCATGTCGTATGAACACGTCGAAAAACTGATCAAGGACCACGCCGTTGAATGGGTGGACCTGCGTTTCGCCGACATGCGCGGCGTGCAGCACCACGTGACCTTCCCGGTGAGCATCGTCGAGCCGGCGTTGTTCGAAGACGGCCGCATGTTCGACGGCTCGTCGATCTCCGGCTGGCGCGGTATCAACGAATCCGACATGGTCTTGTTGCCCGATGCGGATTCGGCCGTGATCGATCCGTTTACCAACGACTCGACCATCATCCTGGTCTGTGACGTGCTCGATCCGGTGACGATGCAGGCGTATTCGCGCTGCCCGCGTTCGCTCGCCAAGCGCGCCGAAGCGTTCGTGAAATCCAGCGGTATCGCCGAGCAGGCGTTCTTCGGGCCCGAACCCGAGTTCTTCATCTTCGATTCGGTGCGCTGGAACAACGAGATGGGCCACACCTTCTTCGAGGTCGAATCCGAAGAGGCGCACTGGAATTCGAAGAAGGAATACGAGGGCGGCAATAGCGGCTATCGTCCGGGCCTGAAAGGCGGCTACTTCCCGGTCGCGCCGGTGGATTCGCTGCACGACATCCGCGCCGAAATGTGCAAAGAGTTGACCGCAGCCGGCATCGAAGTCGAAGTGCACCATCACGAAGTTGCCAATGCCGGCCAGTGCGAGATCGGCACCAAGTTCAACTCGCTGGTGAAGAAGGCCGACGAGTTGTTCACGATGAAATACATCGTCAAGAACGTCGCCTTCCGCAATGGCAAGACCGCCACCTTCATGCCGAAACCGCTCGTTGGCGACAACGGCAGCGGCATGCACGTGCACCAGTCGCTGGCCAAGGGCGGCGTCAACCTGTTCACCGGCGACGGCTACGGCGGCCTGTCGCAGATGGCGCTGTGGTACATCGGCGGCATCTTCAAGCACGCCCGCGCGATCAACGCGTTCGCCAACTCGACGACCAATTCGTACAAGCGGCTGGTGCCGGGCTACGAAGCACCGGTGATGCTGGCGTACTCCGCGCGCAACCGCTCGGCGAGCTGTCGCATTCCGTTCGTGAGCAACCCGAAAGCGCGACGCATCGAAGTGCGCTTCCCCGACCCAATGAACTCCGGCTACCTGATTTTCGCCGCGCTGTTGATGGCTGGCCTCGATGGCATCAAGAACCAGATCGACCCGGGTGAGCCGATGGACAAGGATCTCTACGACCTGCCACCGGAAGAGGCGAAGAGCATCCCGACCGTCTGCCATTCGCTCGACCAGGCGCTCGAAGCGCTCGACGCCGACCGTGAATTCCTCAAGGCCGGCGGCGTGTTCACCGATGACTTCATCAACAGCTACATCGATCTGAAGATGGGCGAGGTGACCAAGTTCCGTGCGGCGACGCATCCGCTCGAGTACCAGATGTACTACGCGATCTAGTAAGTCTGTCGAAGCTGTCGATGCGACCGCTTCGGAACAACACACCTGCCAGGATCTGCGATGTCACGCGCCTCGCGTCGCGTTAAATCCCACCTGCGAGGTGGGCCCGAAAGCTCTGCTGGAGCCTTGAAGTTCAAGACTTCAACCAGCAGGGCTTTTGTGTGTGCAAGAAATGTTCGTCAGGATTCGTCACCAACGCGAATCAGCATCACACCCCATTCACCACCCATGGATTGGACTAGCCACCCTTGTACATCGGTGGATTGAAAAATCGGTATGTGCAATTCGGTCTTGATCACTGGTGCCAGCGGGGGCGTGGCTCGGACGCTGGCGGTGCGACTGCGTGATCGAGGCTGGCAGATCGTGCTTGCAGGTCGCGATGCAGAGCGCATTGACGCGCAAGCAGGGGATGCCGTTGTCGTAGCGGACGTCAGCACATGCTCCGGCGCCGAACACGCTATGGCGATGGCAACCCAGGCTCTCGGTCATGCACCATCCACGTTGGCCCATTGCGTGGGCAGCACATTGATTGCGCCGATCGCACGCACCGACGAAAACGCATGGCGTGGCGTGATGGCTGCAAATCTCGATAGCGCTTTTTTCATGCTCAAGGCTTGGCTCGCGGGTCTGGCGAAGGATCGTAGTGCTGGCGCAGCCGTGTTGTTCAGTTCGGTTGTTGCCGGTACTGGAACGCCGAACCATGCGGCGATCGCCGCTGCGAAGGCCGGAGTAGAGGCATTGGTACGATCGCTTGCGGCCGATGTATCTGGTTCTGGCGTGCGAATGAATGTCATCGCGCCGGGTCTGCTGCGCACGCCCATGTCGGCGCGACCGCTGGGGAACGAACGCAGTGCCAGCCAAGCAGGCGCGCAATATCCGCTCGGTCGTTTTGGCGAGGCAGACGAGGCCGCTGCTCTGGCCGAATACCTGCTGTCCGATGCTTCGGCCTGGATGACCGGGCAGACAATCAAACTGGATGGCGGATTTTCGGCGGTACGGCCGATGGTTCGTTTACCGGCCTGACCGCAATCATCCCCATCGTGTCAGCTTATTTCACAGGACATAGCCGTGTTCAAATCCTACGTAGCGAACTCCCCGCACGTCACGCGAAAGCGCATCCTGATTTTGCTGTTACTGATGACAGGACAACTCACGAGCACGGCCATGGCCGTTGAAGAACCGACCTTCACGCGAGTGCTTCAACAAGGCGACTTCGAAATTCGCGACTACCCCGAATTGGTGGTCGCCGAAGTCACCGTGCCGGGTGCGCAGAAGGCTGCCGCAAGCAGCGGATTCCGATTGCTCGCCGGCTACATCTTCGGAGGCAACAAACCGCTGCAACGCATCGCGATGACCGCACCGGTGACTCAATCGCCGACTACGGGTACGAACATCGCCATGACCGCGCCAGTCACCCAAACCGAAAATAACGGTGGCTGGGTAGTGCAATTCACCATGCCCCACGGCTACACGCTGCAAACGCTGCCTGAACCGGACGACCGTCGGGTGCGGTTACGAGCGATCCCGCCTGCACGCTTTGCCGTGTTGCGATTCTCCGGCATCGCCAAGCCGGAAGACGTCAGCAAGCGAATGGCCGAACTCGCTTCCTGGGCAACCACACAACATTTGCACCAGACCGGGCGGATGTCGCTGGCGCAGTACAACCCGCCATGGACGCCTTGGTTCATGCGTCGCAATGAGGTGATGGTTCCCATCGAAAAATGAGCGCCAGGGCTCGTGGCGGAACGCATCTACTGGCGCTGGTTGAATCTGATCTGTGTGCCGGTCAACGTTGACCATTCGCGTTAGCTGTGACCGTCGCCATCCGAGTTGGACGTCCCAGCCTGGGCGACTTTTCTCGTCGATTCGAATCACGGATCATTGCCTGACGGCTTGATGGTCGCGAACAGCTTCCGCCGAGGCTTCATGGCTTCGCATCCCCGAAAGTTGCGCGATCAAGCTGACCCGCGCGGCAGGCGCACCAGGACCAAGAGTCTATGAAGGTAGCAATCAATGGAGCCGGCATCGCCGGAACGGCTCTCGCCTACTGGCTGGGAAGGCAGGGGCACGAGGTGTTGCTGGTGGAGAATGCGCCCGAACTGCGTAGCGGCGGGTTCGTGCTCAATCTCTGGGGCATCGGCTACGACGCAGTGGAAAGGATGGGCCTGCTCCCAAAGCTGCTGGCTCTGCAGCACCACTCAGACGAGCTTCGCATGGTGGATCGCCAGGGCCGAACCCGCGGCGGGTACCCCTCGAATGTGCTGTTGACGCTCGCCAAAGGACGCATGGCCACGCTGGCGCGATCCGACATCGCCGCAGCCATCTATGGTTCGTTGGATGGCTCGGTGGAAACGCTATTCAGCGATAGCGTCAGCGCGATCAACGACGACGGAACGCGGGTACGGGTCGAGTTCGAGCATTCGGCGCAGCGGGAAGTCGACCTCGTGATTGGCGCTGACGGTCTGCACTCGCGCGTTCGCCAACTTGTCTTCGGACCCGACGCAAATTTTGAATATCCGATGGGTTGCCACGTCGCTTCGTTCGAGGTCGCCGGCTATCGACCTCGCAACGGTAACGCGTATGTGGCGCACACAGCGCCGGGCAGGTATGTGGCGCGTTTCCCGTTGCGCGACGATCGGATGCTTTTCTTCGTTTTGCTGCGCGACGAGTACCTCAACGGGCGAACTCCCGCCAACAATGTCGAGCGCAAGGCAGCATTGACCCATGCGCTGGCCGACATCGGCTGGGAATCCGCCGCCATCGTGTCGGCAGTCGATCGGGTGGACGACATTTATTTCGACAGCATCAGCCAGATCCGCATGGATGCCTGGTCCAAGGGCAAGGTGGCACTGATCGGAGACGCCGCGGCCTGCCCTTCGCTCATCGCGGGAGAAGGTGCGGGCTTCGCGCTGGCGCAGGCCTACGTACTTGCTGGCGAATTGCATCGGCATGGTGGCGACACCGAGGCGGCAATGACCCAGTACCAGAGGCGCCTGAAGGCGGTCGTCGCCCGCAAACAGAAGCAAGTGGAAAGCCTGGTGGCTTCGTTTGTCCCGAGAACAGAGCAAGGCGTGCGCATTCGCGACTACGCCACCCTTTTGATGCGCCTCCCGGTCTTCCCGAAAATCCTGATGGGGCGCTACTTTCGTGATGAGACGGCGTTGCCGGAGTACGGGATCTGATGCTTATCGGGTTGCTTTTAACCCAGGGCTTGGCGGAAGGTGCTTCGTGGGCGTGGCTTCCGCGCGCCAGCGGGAGTCGATATCCGCTTCTGGCCGCACCACGATTGACACAGTGCGACCCATTTCAGCCGGTCGCGAGCGGCAGCTTTGCCACAGTTCGATGGAGCCGTCGGGCGATCACTTTCAGGGAGAGCCATCCAGTGATTGTCGTCAATCAAAGCAATGCCGGTACCAATGCTTTAGTGCGCGCTTGGTACGCCCGATACGGCTCTCCGAAACGCTCCGCGAGCCAGGTCTCCTCGAGGCGCAGCTTGCGCCAGAATGATGCCAGCACAATGGCGACGGCAAGAAGACCGCGCCAATCACCGACCATCACCGCGTTGCCAAGGAACAGCAACAGAAAGCCTGTGTAGATGGGATGCCGAACCGAACGGTAGGGTCCATGGGTGATGAGCTCATGGCTTTGTTTGAGCTGCACCGTCGCGCTCCAATTGCGCCCTAGTAATACTCGCGAGTAGATGGCCAGCCCAGCGCCAAGCATGGCGATTGCCAGGCCCAAGCCATAGACGACCAGGGTGTGCGGTATGAACTGCTCACGCAGAATGGAATGGCCG
>JBDSVN010000018.1:0-5022 GCA_039927175.1 Lysobacteraceae bacterium
ACTTGTTCAGACCTTCCCTAAGCGGCTTCGCCATGATGGCCCCCACTCGCGCGCGCGCTTTGCAATCGGTCGGCGCTGGCGAGCTTTGATCCTGTCGCTGCGGCTCGCTCTAGCTGTCTGCGGATGCGTTCCCAGCGTGCAGATATGGCGGGAGCTACCGTCACAAGGGTCTGCACCAGTTGCATCGGCAGCCGCGCCCCTAGACGCGCTTCTCCACCGTCTTTCACCAGTTCGCACAGCAGGCCGCAAACACGTTCGCCAGATAGGTGCGTGCGTCGCTGCCAATGGCAATCCAGCGGACAGATCGGCGTGCTGCAATGATCGAATCGCGGGCAATCGTGCGGCGTCATGGCGTGCCTGCCAGTGCCGCTATTGCGGCGTCCAGCAGATCGGCAGCGTCCACCATCGCAGCAATGCCAGGATCATCGCCGTCGAGTTCCAACGCGACGCCCTGCAATCGCTCGCGTGCCGTCTGCATGTCGCAGCGCGCAAGGATCAGCGCCACGGTCGCCACCGCGTTACACTTCGGGTTGCTAGCTGCCGTCCAAGCATTAGCGCCCTGCGAAGTCCGACGCTGCCAACCAGCGCCGGATTTTTCTTTTGTGGGAATCATGCCGCCGCCTTCGGCGCGGTCGCGTCGATCAGTGCCCGGATGTCAGCACAGCGCCAAGCGGTGCAGCGCCGCCCCAACGTGACAGGCTGTGGCGCACGTCGATCTCGCACCATCGCCCACCAGCTAGAGCGCGATACGGGATAGACCGCGAGCACTTGAGGCAATCGCATGAAACCATCGGTGGGAAGTTCAGAGCGGATCACGCACGCATTGCGGCGTTCTTCAATCATCGCTGCGGCCTGCGCGGCAGCCTGTTTTGCGGTTTGCATGGCACCGTCCCTTGTTAGCCGAAATTGGCTGGACGGTTACCGATTCTAGTCACGGCGGAAGTGACCGATAGGAACCTAAGATTTTTATAGGTTGTCGATGGAGGGAGTCGGCGAGACGTACTATCAAAAGCGTTGCGGTCTATCGCTGGCCGTGGCGAAGTCCGCCATGATTGCCGTGGACAAGACCGATACGTTGGCATCTGGCCTGACCTTTGGGTAAGAGATTGAACTAAGGATCGAGCTGATGCCCTAGATCGTAGATGAAGAAGGGGCCTATGGCCGTGATGTTGCCAGCGAAGCTTGCCCGGGCTCGATCAGGCGTCAATACTTCAACGGAATAGATGTTCTTCGGCACATCGAAAACAATCTCTTGCTGCAGCCATGAATTTGGGTTCATTGACTGGCCTGCGACCATGCGGCCCGGCTTACCCAAATTGATCATGATCGTCTTCTGGACATCGGCATCATAGATCGCGCCTGTTGAATCAATGAGCCGAAAGATTGGCTGAAATTCTGTTGGCAATGGCGCGCCGGTTTTGTTGGTCATATAGACATCGATGATCACGAACTGTTCGCCGGCCACCGTCGGCTGTCCTACCCAATTCGTGAATGAATGTTGCGTCTTGGCGGTGTTGAACTGGAAATGGATGCCGCCGAAATCAACAGTATCTCCCCATGTGTAATGGGGAGCCTTTATCGATTCTGGAGTAGGGTGTTCAAGGCTTCCAAGCCCTGCACATCCTGGTGTCAACGCTACCAGCGCAAGCAGGGCCGTCGTTTTCAATGCAATATTGATGCGGATCATTTCACGCTCCACAGGTTGTGTGTCTTACAAGTCCAGCCACATCGAATGCGACCCCTGCAACTCAGCATTCAAGAGCACGCTCCATCTTGGCATGGATTCCAAATTACGCGCTCCAGCTGTGCAGTCGTCGGATTGCAGTCTCACCTAACTCACCAATGACCTTGCGCATTGCTTCATTTGTTACGTCATAAGCTTCTGCGAGTTGTTTGATTGCAACGGTTCTTCCGACGCCTTTACGCCGCAAACATGCATAGTGGATTGCAGCATTCGCATGATCGAATTGCGGCGCTTGCCCTTGTCTGCGTGGTTGCTTGTCCTTCAGGTTATCGGCCCAGCCGCGCAAAATAGCCGCAGCCATCATTCGGTCGACATCGTCGAGAGGCTCGGCGCGATCCAGCTTGTCCGCAATGTTTCGCACGTGTTCGCGTTGCGACTGCGCTGTGCGCGCGTAGGCATCCGGCGAGATATGGAACGGAGGCAATTTCTTCATAGTGCATCTTCCTACGCCCTGCAATGCGTCGCCACGGCAACACGGTGAAGGTGTCCGCGCTTTCGGCTAAGTAGCGTGTTCTGTTAGCTTGCCTTGCGCTTGATCGGAGTCACGTTCGCGCCGATGCGTAGCACGTCGAGATAGTCGGCCCATTGCTGCATCATCGCGCGGCGCTCTGGCAGATGCGCGGTGCGGTTGTAGGCGCGTCCGTTCGGATCGCGTACTGCATGGGCTAACTGGTGTTCGATGAAGTCGGGACGGACGTGCAGCACTTCATCCAGAATCGTGCGCGCCATCGCCCGGAAACCGTGGCCGGTCATCTTGTCGTGCGCGTAGCCCATGCGCCGCAGCGCGATGTTCACAGCGTTGTTACTCATCGGCTGCTTCGGGTCGCTCGCGCCGGGGAACACGTAGCGCCCGCGTCCGGTGAGTAGATGCAGGTCGCGCAGTGTCTCGACCGCTTGCGAACACAGCGGCACCACATGCGGCTCGCCCATTTTCATGCGCTCGGCGGGGATGCTCCACTGCGCCGCGTCTAGATCCATTTCGGCCCATTCTGCGCCGCGCAGTTCGCCCGGTCGCACCAGTAGCAGCGGTGCCAGCAACAGCGCAGCGTGTACGACTTCACGGGCAGGATAGGCGTGCATTGTGCGCAGCAAGTCGCCGACCTTTTGCGGATCGGTGATGCTGGCGTAATGCACGGACTTCCACGGCGTCAATGCGCCGCGCAGATCGGCGCTCGGGTCGCGCTCGGCGCGTCCAGTTGCGATGGCATAGCGGAACACCTGTCCGCAGTTCTGCAAGGCGCGGTGTGCTGTTTCCAGCCGTCCGCGCGCTTCGATGCGCCGTAGCGTGGCGAGCAATTCGTGGGCGCTCAGTTCGGCAATGGGACGCGAGCCGATCCACGGGAACAGGTCGCGCTCCATGCGACGGATGATTTTTTCAGCGTGCGAAGTTGCCCATTGCGTCGATTGCTTGGCGTACCACTCGCGCGCGACGACTTCAAAGCTGTTCGCCGCGCGTTCGCTGCCAGCGAGTTTTTCCGCTTTCCGTTGCGCGCTTGGGTCAACGCCAGCGGCGAGCAATTTACGCGCGGCGTCGCGCTTGTTGCGGGCATCTTTCAGACCAGTATCGGGATATGCCCCCAGCGCCAGCCGCTTCTCCATGCCCCCAAATCGGTACTTCAATCGCCAGAGCTTGCCCCCAGCGGGCGAGACTTCCAGATACATGCCGCTGCCATCGACCAAGCGCACAGGCTTGGCGGCTGGCTTAGCGTTACGCACTGCGGTGTCTGTCAGTTTCATGGGGGCATCGCCTTTGTGGATGCGGGTTATGCCCCCGATCCTGCCCCCACATGCCCCCGGATTGCAATAGATGCCCCCGGACTACATCGGACAAGAAAAAGGCCGGAACCGTTGCTATTGCTAGGGTTTCCGGCCTTTATTGCACTGCTTTGGACGACTAAATGGTGGAGCGACGGGGGATCGAACCCCGGACCTTCGCATTGCGAACGCGACGCTCTCCCAGCTGAGCTACCGCCCCACACGAAACATCGACTCTGACGACTGCAATCCACGCGGTCGTTCAAGGCCGCAGAGGATACCGGTCGGCGCGCCGCAGCGCTAGTCCCGTGTTTCGAGAATGGGGCGCAGCAAGGGTTCAAGGATCGGGCGACGCCAGCCTTCGAGCGACGTGGGCCAGCCGTTTCCGTCGAGCAGGGCTTCAAGCGTGCGCCGCGATGCGAGCACGCCATCGCCAAGTCCTAGCCGCGTGGACTCGATTGCAACCGCATCCTGCAATGCACGCAGTTGCTTCTTGTGCGCGCTGTCGGGTGTTTGCACCAACGGGATGTCGCGCTCCTCGGCGGTCAACGGCTGCTCGAGTTCGTTCCACAATTCGTTGCGCAGTTTGCGCGGCGCTTTCGGCTGGGTGTCGAGGAAGGCGTGCAATGCGCGTGCGTCGATCGGCGGCTTGCGGGCGAGTGCGATGGCGAGTTCATTGTCGAGGATCCAGCCTTTCGGACGATCACCAGCACGCGCCTGCAGTTCGCGCCAACGCAGCAGCCGACAGAGCAGGGCTTGCGCATCGGCATCCAGATACTGCGCACCGCGCAGCGCGAGATGCGGATAACGGTCAGGAATTTCGCTGGATGAATTCGCGACCAGGCGCGCGCAATCCTCGGCTAGCCATTGTTCGCGGCCGAGCTCGCGGAGCTTGTCGCGCAGGATCGCGTGCAGCGCATGCAGGTGCAACACGTCGTCGGCGGCGTACACGAGTTGCGCGTGCGACAGCGGGCGATGCAGCCAGTCCGAGCGTGTCTCGCTTTTCGGCAGCGCGATGCCGAGTTGGGTTTCGACGAGTTTCTGGTAACCAATGCCCGCGCCAAACCCGCACAGTGCGGTGGCGATCTGGGTGTCGAACAAGGGCGCAGGCAACGCGCCACAGCCGCGCTGCAAGGCCTGCACGTCCTCGCTGGCGCTGTGCATCAGCAGGGTGATTGCGGGATTGTCGAGCAGCGTGCGCAGCTGCTCGGGAATGCCCGGTACGGTGGGATCAACCAGCAACACGTCGTGGCCGGGCACGACCATCTGCACCAGCGCGAGTTGCGGATACCAGGTGCGTTCGCGGATGAATTCGGTGTCCAGCGCAAGCAGATCAATGGTATTCCAGCGCGCCAGGTGGTCGGCGAGTTCATCGGGTTGGGCGATCCAGTGCTGCACGGCGGTCTCGTTGGCTTGCGACAGGGGCGACGATAGCCTACTTTGCCCCTGATTCCGCACGACATGCTGCGCGGAAGCGTTGCATCCATTCCGCTGGCAACATGCAATCGTCGAGGGCGCGTGCG
>JBDSVN010000019.1:0-12672 GCA_039927175.1 Lysobacteraceae bacterium
TTTGCAAACCACGCTGCGAAGGTCGCGATCAGCGCAATCCCGAAGACGATGGTGGTGGTGGCAAGCGAGACCCCGAAATTGTCGGTCAAGTTGTCGGTGATCAACGTGCCGACAATGCTCAGCAGAACTACCGCCAGCCAATAGATTGCTGGAATATATCGCCGCGCCCTGAACTGGAAGAACAGCGTGATCAGCAACAGACTGCCCATCACATAGGTCGTGTTGGTCAGGCCCATCTTCAGATTGGTGTTCAGAAAATCCGCGGCGGTCTCGCCGACGGTCGTGCATAGCACCTTGATGATCCAGAAGTACAGGGTGATCTCAGGCACCTTGTTCAACATCTGGCGTCCAAGCGATGGCGCGAAGTTCTGCGCAGTATTCCGATTGTCCATCATCGGGCTGTGTCTCCAATCTATTGTTCAGTAAATATGACTGCCGATGACTGAACATCAGGCGGTTGTGCTTGGCATGAGCATTTCGTAGGCGTCACCGATGCGGCATGGGCCGATGTGCGTGTATTGATCCCGCCGATGGGCGAACTCAGCACAGGGGTCGACGACGACAAACTTCCGATTCGCGAAGCCTGATCGATTCAGTGGTCCAATCGATGGAACATGAGCCGCCATCCAATTGAATCGGCACCAAGCAGCCGTGCGCTGCATGACGACCGATCTGTGCTGCGTCAGTGGCTGTGCGCATCAATCCGGAGGCAGAGCAAGCCACGACAGTGGCCTTACTTCTTTTGTGCTTCAGCGGCTTCCTTGCTTGCTTCTGCCGTCTCGTCACGAGGCGTTTCATGACTGGACGAAAGCACTTTGCCGTTTCCTGCATCAACGGTTATTTCCTGTATTCCGCGCAGCTTGGGTTTCTTCACATCGAATGACCAGATCAGGCAGCCATGCTCGGCTTCCAGCTCGGCGCTCGCGATCGTTGCAGTGTTCGATGGCTTCACCGTCGCAAGTGCAGCAGCCTGCGCGGTCTCCTTTGAAACAGTAGCGAGTTTGGCGAGCGCTTGGTCTGATGCTCCCTTGGGAGGATGGATTGTGCACGCCAGCGGATGTGCCGATACAACTGTACAAGCAGCCATGGCCGCAGCGAGTGTGAGCAATTGAATGGAACGCATGGGAATCCTCGAAGTAACGATTGGAAAGGTCTTGTTGCTGATGTTGCAAGCAGATCGCAAAAAGAGCGCGACGCGTCTTGTGCAATCAGACTACGTGGAAAGATGTTGTGAAATCCTGCGGGAGGTGTAACGGAGACGTTATCCAACGAAACGATCGGCAGCATGGACATGCCTTCTTCCTGCGAGCGGTTCCACGCTTGAGCAACACATGGCGTACAGCACCGCTTCGTGGTCGTGTATCCGATGCCACTAGTCTATCCCGCAATGCATCTCGTAACGCGTCGATGCTAGCCTGAGAAGCTGCGTGCAAATCATCCGAAACGGATTGCCAATGCTTGCCTCTATCCCAACCCGAAAAATACGACGTTGCTCCAAGCCATCCACGCCGCACATTGCAGCAGTGCTGCCAAAGTTCGTCGTGTTGCGGCAGCGAGTGATGGACGAAGTGCATGGATCCGTAGTGTGGATCCGGTCTCGACAGTCATCATCCGCAGCGATGGTGCCCGGAAAGCTGGCGGTGACCGGCATGAACTCACCGCGGTCCCGTGTCAGCCATTGCCGCGAAGCAAAAGGATCAGCGTTGAACATGCACAATCCAATTCCAACTCATGTGCTTGTACATGGCTTCCGGAACCGGATGTACGGCGTACTCGCCTTGATCGGACTGATCATGGCTTGCTCCTCCTCGCGCGTTCATGCAAAGGACGAGACGCCGGGTCAGCTCGTGCTGTCCAATACCGAACGCGTGATTCACGCGCTTTCGGATCGGCGCGCCGAATTTCAGTCGAATCCAGCCGCGCTTCATCAATTTATACATGCAGAATTCACCCAGTTGTTCGATCGCACGTATTCCGCGCGACTCGTCCTGGGCCTTGACAGCCGCGCGGCCAGCGACGTCGAAATGCGTGCGTTCGTCGATGCACTGGGCGACGATTTATTGAACCGCTACGGCAATTCGTTGCTGAAGGTGCATCCTGGTCTCAACGTCAGGGTCGTCTCCGAAACACCGCTGCGCAACGGCACGATCATCAAGGTAGCCTGCCTGATCGATCGCCGGGCTGGCCCGCCCGTGGAGGTCGACTATCTGCTGCACCAGAACGCTGGGCGCTGGCAAGCATTCGATGTCATCGTCGAGGGAATTTCGTTCGTACAAACGTTCCGCGCCATGTTCGTCGATGAACTCCGCTCGAAATCGCTGGCCCAGATTACCGAGGAATTACGCGACGACAGGATACAGGTCAAGACAGCCATACCGCATCGGCCTTCCGGCAAGCAATGAGGTGACCAATTCGGGCGCCAACTCGCAAGCAACCGCAGTGGCGACCACGACGCACGTGCAACCCAACACAAACAGTATTCGTCAAGAACCGGATGATTTTCCCTATGCGTAATTCGTCTATGACCTCCAATTGCGCACACCTGCTGGGCGTACTGCTTGCGTTCACCACGCTGCCAGCATTGGCGCAGTCGCTCGGGTCCTCCGAACAGGACAGTCCGAGCAACCAGTCTTCCACGACCACGACGCAGTCGTTGACGGTTCCTCCAGCGCTTGATCAAAGCGCCGAAACGCCGCAGCAGGCCGCCGACGATGCCCAACTGCCGGCCTATCTGCAGCTGAATCCAAAAGCCGATGCCAATGGAACGGCGTTTGATCCGTGGGAGCACTACAACCGCCGCATCTACCGCTTCAACAAACGCGTGGACACGGCGCTGCTCAAACCGCTGGCGCAGGGGTATGTCCGCATCGTGCCCGAGCCGGTGCGCGACAGCGTCAGCCATTTCTATGAAAACCTCCGGCAGCCGATCACAGCGGCGAACTTGTTGTTCCAAGGCCATCCCGCATCCGCGTGCAAATCGCTGGGGCGATTCGCGATCAACACGACGGTCGGTATCGGCGGTTTGTTCGATCCGGCGACCAAGATGCGCATTCCCTCGTACAACGAAGATTTGGGACAGACCCTCGGGCATTGGGGCTGGCGCCGATCACGCTACTTTCTGCTCCCGTTTTTCGGGCCCGGCACGCTGCGCGATCGCATCGGTTCGCTGACCGACGCGCAATTCCTCGGCCCATACAAGTATTTTCAACCCAGCCAATTACGTGTCGACCTGATTGGCGTTTCGCTGGTCGATACACGCGCGCGCATTTTGCCTCTGGATGAACTCAGCGCCGGCATCGACGACGATTACATTCTGGTGCGAGAAGCCTGGTCGCAACGCCGCATGCATCAGATCGACGAGCAGACCGTCATCCTCACCGACGAGTCGCAGAAAATTCGTTGATGGGCAAGGAAGCTCCGGGAGGCAGTCCCGGTGAATCACACGTTCTGCAAGGCCAGGCATGTGTCGATACCGGCCGCAAGATGCGCAGTGAGACCGGGAACGTAAGTGATCGACTTCTTTGCTTCAATCGAAAGGGGCTGCAAGGGGCCGTGACAGGGGTGAATCTTGCTTTGTCTCTTGTGTGCATTCGTGAAGCCGAGATGATGCAACGCGCTTCTGTTTTGGGAATTTCACGTTTTTCGAACGAGTAGCTGCCAATAATTGGTGCCGGGAGATTGTCGTCAAGCTATCACGCGAGTCCATTTGCCGCTGGCAGCTCTGAGTTGGCTCATTCGTTTGAAGCGTGAGGTCACATGATATCTGCCAAAAAACGTGCAGGTGTTTCTGCCCACTACGTCACGTTCAATTCTACGACCAGCATGAACAACACGTTTTGGACCCGTGTTCGGATGCAGCTTCACGGACATTGGCTCAACGAAATCACCGATGACAGTATTGGCAAGCGCTTGGCATCCGCTGTGGACCGTCGCTCTTGTCGGTCTCATGACCTTACTATGCCGACATTGGTCTTGAGATGCTCTTCAACAAGTCAGCGTCGCCCTCCAGCAACTCATCCTTGTCGCATGTGTGCGCACCAAGGCCACCTCGATCCGGAAATGCGCATTGGCTGTTGTCATGTGCGCGACATGTCGACACTCTCTTTTCACAGCGCCGCACTTGCATCGAAGGATGTGCCGTATGGGTTGTGGATGCCGCGTTTGCTGATCGGATCGCTCGCGCCCGCCCTGGTGACTGTGCGTATTTCGAGCGCCTGCCATCGGGTGATGGCTCCCTGAACTCTGCGATGTTGGCCTGCAGCAAGGGTCCAGTCGATCCGCCGTGCAAGAACGGCGTAAAGTGTTCGACGAGGTCGACGCCCGGGACACCGAACTGCTATTCATCATCGTGGTCGACGGGTAGTCGCTCCGGTCGTGCGTCGCATGCTGCGCAAGCTCCATTGGAGCCCGAAGAATTGATTCGGAAGGCGGGAATCGATTGTGGCCGGATTCGAGACGACCCAATGGAGCATGATTGTCGCCAGCGCAGGCAGCGATGGCGCATCCCAGGACGCGCTCGAAAAACTGTGCCGCTTCTATCGTGCGCCAGTACTGGCATTCCTGCGCGGAAAGGGAATGACCGTCGATGAAGCCGAGGATCTGACGCAATCGTTTTTTGCGCATTTGCTGAGCCAGCGCCTGCATGAGTCTGCGGATCCGGCCAAGGGAAGTTTCCGCGCGTTCCTGCTTAGCGCGCTCAAGCATTTTGTCATCTCGGAACGACGTCGCGTGACAGCCGAAAAACGTGGCGGTGGCGCACTGCACGTACCGCTGGAATCGGTCGCCGAGCCATTGGGCGATGAGACGCCGGAGATGATCTTCGAGCGCGAATGGGCGCATACGATCGTTGCCCATGCGGTGAAACAATTGCAAGGCGAAGCGCGCGAGGCCGGCAAGCACACCTTGTTCAATGCGCTGCGCGAGTTCCTTTTCGAGTCGCCCAGCGTCGACGACTACGCGCGCGTCTCGCAGCAATTCGGATTGAGCCGCAATACCGTTGCGGTCGCCGTGCATCGGCTGCGCCATCGCCTGCACATGCTGGTGACGGCGCAAGTCAGCCAGACCCTCAGCGATCCGGCGCAAGTTCCGGCCGAAGTCGAAACGATCCAGGGTTGGCTGATCAAGCCGCCGCGCGCGCCGGTGCGGCAGATGTAATCGGAGCCACTTTTTTGCGTATTTGCCTGAAGGGAGAGCCTTCGCATGTCGGATTCATTGCTCAGATCGGCACCACATGAAGGCCACGGCTTTTCAAAGACGCGCTGGTCACTGGTGCTCGATCTGCACCATCCTCAGGGCGAACTGGCTGATCGTTCGTTGCGCGAGTTGTCGCAACGTTACTGGTATCCGGTGTACGCCTATGCGCGACGCAGCGGGCATGCTCCCGAACTTGCGAACGATCTGTGCCTTGCTTTCTTCTCGCATCTCCCCAGCGCCGTTGTGGAGATCGATCCGCACAGCCAGGGACGTTTCCGCGATTTCCTGCTGCAGCGACTGAACGCATTCCTGACTGAGGACTGGCGCAATTATGCGCTGGATGTGATCCAGCAGCGTTTGACCGCGCCGTTTTCGCTCGAAGAGCTCGAAGCGCGCCTGACCCAGGATCATGCAGCGCTCAGCTCGCCGACGCAGGCTTACCACCGCAGTTTCGCGCTGGAAGTACTCAATCGCAGTTTGCGCAGGTTGCAGACCGAGGCAGCGCAAAGTGGGCGACTTGACATGTTCCGGCTGCTGCAACCATTCCTGACCAGCGAGCCGGTCGCGGGGCAATACGAGGAGATCTCGAAACAACTCCATACCCCGCCGCTGGTGCTGGCTATCGCAGTCAAACGGTTGCGCCAGCGCTTTCGCGAACTTGCCGAAGACGAATTGATGGAAACCGTCGCAAGCTCGGCCGACCTCGCGACTGAACGCGCAGCCCTCGCCAGTCTGCTCGCCGGAAAAACCGGGTGAACGACACCCATGTCCTGCCGGCCGGTTTCAGGTTGGCAGCGACCGCCGATCTGGCCCGGTTGGCGTTTGCCAGCGACGACAATGACACGCGTTCTGCAACGATTGGTCCGCGCCATCTTGCGTTTCTGCCGCCCGAGGCACTGGAGCTGGATCTCTCCGATCCCGCGCAACGCGATTTTGGTGTCTACGAACTGCTCGAAAAAATCGGTCAGGGCGGCATGGGCGTCGTGTATCGCGCGCGGCAAAAAGCGCTGGATCGCGAAGTCGCGCTGAAGCTGCTGGCTGCAGGGCCGTGGGCATCGACCGATTTCATCAACCGCTTCCGGCAAGAAGCGCAGTCCGCGGCGCGAATGGAACATCCGAACATCGTCACCGTGTTCGAGACCGGCTCGCGCGAGGATCTGCATTACTTCTCGATGCGGCTGGTGCGCGGAGAATCGTTGGCGACACGCCTGCGCAACTCCGGGGCGTGTGCACCCATGGCCGCCGCACGCCTGATGCGGACGGTTACCGAGGCGGTTGATTACGCACACAGGCTCGGCGTACTCCACCTGGACCTCAAGCCGGGCAATATCCTGATCGACGAACATGGCGAACCACTGGTCGCCGATTTCGGGCTAGCGCGGCGACTCGATCAGGTGATCGCCGAGCAAAGCAACGAAGTCTCCGGCACGCCGTCGTACATGGCTCCAGAACAGGCACAAGCGCACTCGCAGCTGATTGGCATGGCCACCGATATCTACGGTCTCGGTGCGATCTTGTACGAACTGCTGACCGGTGTACCCCCATTTCTTGGTGCCACAGCGCAAGAAACATTGCAACGCGTGGTCACCGATGCGGTGCAGTCACCGTGCGAACGCCGACCGGGAATTCCAGCGGATCTCGAAGCAATCTGCCTGAAGTGCCTGGCGAAAGAACCGGAGGCGCGTTACCCACAGGCTCGCGAACTGGTTGAGGATCTCGGGCGATTCATCGAAGGTCGTGCAGTGTCGGTGCGACCATTGAGCACGCCGCAACGCATCCTGCGCTGGGCGCGCCGCGAGCCGCGCCTGGCCGCTGCGGTCGCCGCATCGGTGCTGGTGCTGATCATCGGCTTGGCCGCAACGTCGCAACAATGGCGACGTGCGGAAGGCAATGCCCAGGCGTCGCGCAGCCTGCTCTGGGACAGTCGCCGCGAGGCTGCCTTGCGGCTTGAGCAGGATGGCAAAGGCTACGAAGCGTTGTCTCGCTTGCTGTCGAACACCATCGAAGAGGAAAGCGCAGGCAAAACGGATGCAGCAGCACTCGAACGTCGGCGCATAGGCATGCTACTCGGTCAGGGTGCGACCCCGATCGATCGCATGGTCGTCGCGGATGCCAATCCCATGGCTGTCGAGGTCAGTCCAGATGGCCGCCTGATGGCGATGGCGCTGAACGACGAGACGGTGCGCTGGTACGACACCGCCACGTTGACCGAACGAGGGCGTGTGAGTCTGGACAATCTGTGGAGTTCGGATGGTCAGCGTCGCCAGGTGCTGCTGCTGCGTTTTGTCGATGGGCATCGCTTGCGTGCCACGTTCGAATGGTACGGGTACATGGTCAATCCCGACGATAACGATAGCTGGCTGATCGACCTGGATCGCGCGGTGCTGATCAAGCCTCCATCTGCATTCGTGGATTTTGCCGATGCGACCTACAGCGCCGATGGCGACTACGCATTATTGCGCGACCACCATCTCGGCATGCAGCTGTGGCAGACCATGCCCTGGAAGGCTTTGACCGCGTTGCAACACGGGTCGGAGGAGATGAGTTTCCAGCCGTGGCTGCTGGACCCCAAAACGCATTTCGCCGCGTACCTCGTCGCAGCGATGCGCAAGATGGAAATTTATACCCTGCCAGATCTGACCACGCCGCACGAGATCAGCCTGCCCGGAGGCACGGGAATTTTCGCCTGGGGGTTGAGCCACGATGGCCGTACCTTGGCGCTTGGTGATTTCGAAGGTCGGGTGTTTCTTCTCGACACGGCAACCCGTGCGTTGCGCCAATTGCCGAAAGCGCGTGGGCGCGAGATTACCTGGGTGAGTTTCAGCGAGGATGATGCGTGGCTCGCGGTCTCCAGCTTCGACGGCGCGGTGCACGCATTCGACGTAGCCACTGGCGATTCGCTGGTGGCTGGCCAGATGAGCCACGACTTCGTGGTGCGAAGAGTCGGGCTCAGCCACAGCCAACGCTTGCTGATCGCCAGCGGCGAAGGCCAGACCGCGCTATGGCGGTTGCCGAAGCAAGGTCCGCGTGCATTGCCCGCGCAGCGGATAGGCGCTGGACCAGCACCGCATGGGCTGACCGGGCGTTACCCAACTGGGTGGTCCCTGAGTGCAGGATTGCTGGCCAGTGCCGGAATGGATGGCCAAGTCCGTTTATGGCGTCTTCCAACTTCTCCATTGCGCAGCGCGATTGCTGCGCGCCAGATCCCCGACAACATGTTCTTCGACGGTCGCCGCCTGGTCGACGTCGAGTGGAACCAGCTTCGCATCGTGAGCGTATCGGGTGGTGCATTGACGCCATGGCTGAAATTGCCGCAACCGCCGGGCTTTGCTGAATTGGTCGACGACGGCCGCCTGTTGCTGCTCACCACCGGCCCTGAACTGCGCGCCTACGACACCGCAACGCTGCACTTGCGCTATCCGCCGATCCCATTGATGGACAGCCCCGAACGCCTGCTCACCAACGGTGATGGATCGCGCGTGCTGCTGAGTTTCGGCGGTGCCAGCGCTGACGGTTTTGTCGAACATCTGCAGTTGTTCGACGCAAGCCAAGGCCGACGCCTGCCAGGCGAGGTCGTGCTGCCAGGCCAGTTGCGGCATCTTGCGTTCTCGGCCGATGGCACACGCATACTTGCCGTGGGCCCCACTGCAGCGGCGACGACCCTGTTCGCCACGGCGGGACTGCATCGCATCGGCGAGTATCCGCACGATCCGTTCCAGCCCGTCCAATGGGCTGATTTTGCCGCAAGCGGTGGCGACATCGTGCTGGTCACGCGCGCAACCGACCCGCGCCTTGGCAGCGATGCCTTGATCGACTGGGATCCGGTCAATGACCGGGTCATCTCGAAGCATCCGACCGGGCGGGCTGCGCCGCTGGGCGTGGCCGCGACAGACGCCGGCGTATTCGTGGCGGGCACGACCCAGGATCTGCTCGTGCCCAATAGTGGTGCTCCTCAACTACTCGAACGCACCGCCACCAGCGAGGCGATCGCTGCGACCGCACTCAGCCCGGATCGTCACCTGCTGGCACGGGCGTTCCGCCGTGAGGTACAGCTGTACGACGCAACCACCATGACCGCGATCGGACCGCCATTGCAAGACGACAGCGATGCCATCGATAGTATTGGACTACTGGCATTCGCTCCTGATAACAGCAGACTGCTGGCTCGTACCATGCAGGGACACTGGCTGTCATGGCCGATCGCACCTGATCAGCGCAGCACGACCGAGCTGAGCGACACACTCGCACACCTGAGCGTTGGCAACGAGAACCAGCAGATCGTGAATGCACCGATGCCCAGCGAGCGAGCGGCGCTGCGCTCGCGCGACCCCGGGCCTTGGTCTCCGTCGGAACTCCGCCCTGCACCGGCGCTCGCCCCACGTAACGCCAATGGCATCGCCGTTCCGGCAAGGTCGGCTGATACCTCACCGATGTTGCTCGATCTGAGCCCGTACTACGATTCTGGTCCGGACGACGTCCACAATACTTACTACAACGTGATTTCCGTCATGCGTCCGCATCCGGTTGGCGTGCAGCGGATCGCCGGGATCGACTACGATCTGCGCGGCACGGCGATGATCGGTGGCGGTCCGCCGAATCCGCTGACGTGCCTTGCGGTTCCGCAGACGCCAGTGTCCGCAGTGCATTTGCTGCTTATCGTCAGCATTCTGACTCCGACTCCGATGGACCAGAGGGTTGCCAGCGTGATCCTTCATTACGATGACGGCAGCCAGGCAACGCTGCCGATTCGGACAGGTCGCGAGGTGCCCGGTTATGCGGGACAGGATCAAGCAGTTCCTTTCGCGTTCGCAACCTCCATCGTTGGGCTGATGTCCGGGCAACGTACGGACGTCATTCTGAGCGGACCGCGGCTCCCTAATCCGCATCCGGAACGCATGATCCGCTGTCTGGATCTGGAGCCTGACGCCACCCTCGCGCTATTTGCGATCTCGCTCGAAGCGGTCGCTTCGGCGGACGCCAATCGACCGGCTGTCATTCCTGTCACCAAATTGCGTAGTGATTCAAAGCAGAGGATGGTATTGCCGTCCTCCGCTGTTGCCGCAGAACGTACTTCCATCGGGAGATCGCAATGAATTCCATCGTCTCTATGCACCGCTTTTTGCTCGGTGCCATTGTCTTGTCGAGCGCACTGGCCTTGATACCGGCACCATCGCAGGCTTGTGGCGAGGGCGCGTTCAACGCGGGCGGGGGACTGGCCTACCAGAGTTACCTTGCGCCGCGTCCTGCAACGGTGCTGATCTATACTGCGCCCGACTCGACTACATCGCACGCCGATCGTGATGCACTGTATGCGGGGCTGAAAAAAGCCGGACACACGCTGACCGTGGTCAGCGACGCCGATGGGTTGAGCAGCGCGTTGCACGATCATCATTTCGACGTAGTGATCACCTCGCTCGACACGGCGGACGTATTGAATGCCGCGACTGCAAGTGCAGTCGACAAGCCCCATCTGTTGCCAGTGGCTGCTCGCAGCGAACGCGATTCACCCGAGCTGCATAGTCGCTACAAGGAGTTTCTGGTTGACGGCGCCAGCCTTGGGCAGTATCTGAAAACCATCAACAGCATGGTTGCATCAAACGCACGATGAGTTGTGCAATGCGCATGGTGCGGAAGTCGCTACGCCCAGAATCGTCACGGCTTGGCCGTGCGGTATCGGCTTGTGGACTTGTGTTCTGCGCGTTCGGATGGATTGCGACAACGCACGCACAAGTCGCCGTGCCCGACAAGGGACACGGCTCGTTTTCAACGGACTACCAGCAGGTACTGGTCGAAGATCGCACCGACGACGCGGGTAACGCGTCGGCCCTCGGCAAGGTCAACTACCGCACGGTGCACTTCAACGTGGATTACGGCTTTGCCGATCGCTGGGCGGTCAGCGCTACGCTGCCATTTGGCAGCAATCGCGGTACCGGCACCGATCATGATCCGAGCTTCTTCCCCGATCCGCATGGCCAGCATCTGATCGACGACGGCCGTTACCACGGCGGATGGAAAGACTGGACCGTCGGCGTGCGCTACCAGTGGCTCACAGCGCCGATACTGGTCACGCCGTACGTGAAATACGGCTTTCCGACCCACGATTACCAGTACTACGGTGAATCCGCGCTCGGGCTGCGGCAGACGGAATTGCAATTCGGCGTGGACGCCGGCATCCGGTTTCCGCAGCCGTGGCAAAACCTGTACGTCACCAGCGAGCTTTCGTATTCGTGGATGCAGGACAAGGGCATCCGCCGGGTGAACCACAGCACCTTCAGTCTCGATTTAGGCTATTTCTTTACGCCGAAATTCTCCGCGCGTGCCGGCCTCGCACATCGCTGGAGCTACAACGGCCTCGATTTTCCAGCGGCAGTTCTAAATCCTGACGGTTCGTTGAACTTCGACGTCCTGTTTCACCACGACACCATACGAAACATCACTTTCACCGAAGTCCATCTGGACTTCGACTACCAGATCAACGACCGCTACACGTTGTCCGTCGAGACTAGCCGCACGTTGGACGGCGCTGCGAATGCCAACCTGATCAAGTCCGCGGTGAGCATCGGTATCAGCCGGAGTTTCTGACCAGCATCGTGTGAGATGGGGATGCGCAAGAATTCTGTGAATCGCATGTCGGCAACGGCTTGCTGCGGATTTCTGCTTGCCGCATTGCCCTGCATGTCACATGCCAATGCGCAAGTCTGCGTGCCCAGCAAGGGATCGCGCTGCGACGCTCTTTGCCTACAGTAGGTGCAAGGCCAATCCACAGGCATTGTCGCCAGCATTTGCTGAACTGGAGCTCCGAAAAACTGTCGGTCGTGCACTTCCAGCCAGGGTCGAAAACTGCGGTCGCGGTCAGCACCGCGGGTTCACTTTGGCTAGAGCAGTCCTGAAAACCAGAAAATGTCCAGACGTCAATCTGGAAGGGGCTATTCACACGTTTTGTGCCATCGTGCGGGCAACATCCTTCCAGCGGAATGGGTCTCCCCATGCAATCCATACTCCTCGCAGCATCGCTCCTCGTGGTCTTGGGCGTGCTGAGCACTCACGCAGATGCGAAAGGCTGTCTCAAGAACGCCGTGGCCAGTTGTGTGTCAGGGCATGTCGGAGGGCACCATGTCGTTACCACAGCAGTCGTTGGTTGTGCAGCGGCCACCAACTGTCGGTTCGGTAAGCACGGGAACAACGGGCCGCCAAGCATCACTCAGGACGGCTCGCCGAACCAAACCGTTGCTGCACGATGATCGACAATATCTCTGTCAATGCGATGCCTGCACCCGCCCACCTGCGGAGGTTGGTTGCCGCGGTTTTTCTTATTGCGGGCTGCAGCTCAATCCCGCGCCCGCAAGTCGCACCACCTGCGGTTGTGATCGAGGCGCCAGCGCCTCCCTCCAACTTCACGATTGCCGGCGGGGAGCTTGATACCTGGAACGCGGTGGGGCAGATCCTCGTGCGTCTGGATGGCGTCACCTATCGAGGCCG
>JBDSVN010000020.1:0-2731 GCA_039927175.1 Lysobacteraceae bacterium
AATCAGTAAAAATCGTTGCTGGCCGGGTTCGATTGGTCTTCAACGGTGATGCACGCAACATACGCCCCGGCTTGCCTGCGATCGGATTGCGATGCATCACTGGTCGCGCTCGGCGCGATTGACGCGCAACTGTGCGCGACGTTCGGCATGCGCGCGCGCAAGCAGGTTCAGCACTTCAACGGCGACGGAGAATGCCATCGCGGAATACAGGTATTTGCGTTCGATGTGGACGCCGAATCCTTCAGCGATCAAGGCCACGCCGACCATCACGATGAAGGTCAGCGCCAGCATCTTCACGGTCTGGTGGCGATCGATGAAATCACCGACTGGATTGGCTGCGAAAATCATCACCAGCACCGCGAGGATAATCGCCGCGACCATCACCGGAATCTGGTTGACCATGCCGACTGCAGTGATCACCGAATCGAGCGAGAACACGATGTCAATCACCGCGATCTGCGCAATCACCATCCAGAAAACTGCCGAAGGGCGTGCCGAGATGTCCTCTTCCTCGCCACGACCCTGAATCGTGTCGCGGATTTCCATGCAGCCCTTGACCAGCAGGAAGATACCGCCTGCGATCAACACCAGGTCACGGATCGAAATATCGAAAGACCCGAACATGCGCAACGAATCGGTCATGTGCGCCAGCTTGGCCAGCGTGATCAACAACATGATCCGGGTCACGCATGCGAGCGCGAGGCCGAAGCGGCGCGCGCGCGAGCGGCGTTCCGGCGGCAGCCTGCTGACCGAAATCGAGATGAACACCAGGTTGTCCACGCCCAGCACGATTTCCAGCGTGGCCAGCGTGATCAACGCCACCCAGATTTCGGAATCGAAAATCCACTCCAAGCCAGCCACCTCGCGTTAGTGAGCCAGCCAGCGCGGGACAAGCAACAATCCCCAGCACAGCAAGACGTTCATCATCAGCACGAACACCGCCGCAGAGCCCATGTCCTTCGCGCGTCCCGCCATTTCATGGTGCTCCGCGCCATAACGCTCGATCACTGCTTCGATCGACGAATTCAGAAGCTCGGCCGAAAGCACCAGTACCATGCTGCCGATGAGCATTGCGCGCTCGATGCCGTTCTGTCCCAGCCACAACGCCAGCGGCGCGAGTGGCACGAACATCCACACCTCAAGGCGAAACGAGGATTCCGTCTTCCACGTGATCGCTATGCCCTTGAGCGACCAGATCAAGGCGCGGCAGACCCCGACTGGACCACGCGGCAACATGCTGTTCCTGCCGTCGGCCATCAGGTTGCTGCCGCTGGAACGTAGGCAAGATCAAGCTCGCGCGCTGCCTTGACGTCATCGAGACGACGCACCGGCGTTGTGTATGGCGCTGCTTTCATCCAATCCGGATCGGCGGAGGATTTCTCCAGCAATTCGGCCATTACTTCGATGAAGCGGTCGAGGGTTTCCTTGCTTTCGGTTTCGGTCGGCTCGATCAACAGGCATTCGGGAACCAGCAACGGAAAATAATTCGTCGGCGCATGGATGTTGTAGTCGAGCAGAGATTTGGAAAAATCCAGCGCGGTAATGCCGTTGGCTTTTTTCTGCGGCGCGACGGTGACGATGAATTCATGCGATGCGCGGCGCTCCGGATACGCCAGGGTGAAGCCTTTCTTGCGCAGCTGCGCGGCAAGATAGTTGGCATTGAGCGTTGCGTACTGCGCGACCCGCGGCATGCCTTCTCTGCCGAGCAGGCGCGCATAGATGTAGGCGCGCAGCAGCACGCCGGCATTGCCTGCGAACGTCGACAGGCGGCCGATCGACAGCGGGCGATCCTTCTTGCGGATAAAGTGGTACCACGACTTTCCCTCCCCCTGCGCAGCGGGGTGAGGTGACCGAAGGGCGGAAGGGGGCGTTGAAGTTCCGGTGCCTTGTCCCCCATCAGTCCTGCGGACAGCTTCCCCCGCAAGCGGAGGAAGCAAATTCGCGTCATCCGGATTGCGGATGACTTTTTCGATCATCGGGATCGGCAGGAACGGACGCAACCGCTCGCTCACCCCGACCGCACCCGCACCGGGGCCGCCGCCGCCGTGTGGCGTGCTGAAGGTCTTGTGCAGGTTCATGTGGATCGCATCGAAACCCATGTCGCCCGGCCGCACCTTGCCAAGAATCGCGTTGAGGTTCGCGCCGTCGTAATAAAGCAGGCCGCCAGCTTCGTGCACGAGATGCGCGATCTCCACGATGCGCCGCTCAAACACGCCGATGGTGGAAGGGTTGGTGAGCATGATGCCGGCCGTATTCGGGCCGAGCACTTTCTTCAGCGCATCGATGTCGATGTCGCCATTGGCCAGCGTCGGGATTTCGCGCACGCTGCAACCGCAGACTGTTGCTGTTGCCGGATTGGTGCCATGCGCTGCATCAGGCACGATGATCTCGGTGCGCGCAGTGTCGCCGCGATGCTTGTGGTAAGCCATGATCATCGCCACACCGGCAAATTCGCCCTGCGCGCCGGCCATCGGTGCCAGCGAGACGCCGCCCTTCATGCCGGTGACGTCGGCGAGGATCTCCTGCAACTCGTACATGCACGACAGGAAGCCCTGGCTCAATGATTCCGGGGCATACGGATGGCGGCCGAGAAATCCATCAAGCATCGCCAGCGAATGGCAGGCGCGCGGGTTGTATTTCATCGTGCACGAGCCGAGCGGATAGAAGTTCGTGTCGATCGAGAAGTTCTTGCGCGACAGATTCGTGTAATGACGCACGGCCTGCAATTCCG
>JBDSVN010000021.1:0-4515 GCA_039927175.1 Lysobacteraceae bacterium
CATGGTGAGTATTGCTCGCATCGAATGAACGTCAGCGCGACGCCCAAGCGAAGGCAATCTGCGATGTCACCGTCCAACCAACACCATCTGCACTCCGTCTGATAGCAGTGAATTTCGACCGGACTCAGCGGGCGTTGTTGATCACGCTGTAAGATCACGGCAAAGGAGCAAGACCACATGGAAGAATCCACCAGTGGCCGCTGTCCCGCCGCGATCCCGGTTATCGTCAACTGCAGGTCCGGTTGCGGCCACGACGATGCGTGGTCCCGTGAATTGGCCGCATTGTTCGCGTCCGAGAACATGTCTGTCCGCATTGTCCTTGCGAGCGATGGCGCTGCGCTCCAGGACGCGATTCGGGACGCCCTTGCAGGGGATCCGGAACTGGTCGTTGCTGGAGGCGGCGATGGCACCATCAATCGCATCGCTGGCCACCTTGTCGGCAAGAACATCCCTTTGGGCATTCTCCCCTTGGGAACGCTCAATCATTTCGCCAAGGATCTACACATCCCCCTTGATCTGGCAGGCGCGGTACACACGCTAGCTGGCAGGAACTTTCGAAAGGTCGACATCGGAGATGTCAACGGCCGCATTTTTCTCAACAACTCCAGCATCGGCATGTACCCGCTGATGGTCCAGGATCGCGACCGCCAACAGCGATCCGGGCTTGGCAAGTGGCCGGCGCTACTCAAGGCAAGCTGGAAGATCATGAGCGCGCATCGATCGGAGAGGATGCGTCTTGTGGTGGATGGACGGCCGATTGCATGCACCACGCCGCTTGTCTTCATCGGCAACAATCGATATGTCTTGTCGGGATTCGATATCGGAGCACGCCAGAGCCTTGATGCTGGCGAATTATCCCTTTACATCGTTCCCCGTGACCGACGCTGGAGCTTGTTGTGGCTCGGCATTCGCGCGCTCTTCGGGCATACCCGCCAGGACAGCGATTTCCAGGCACTGACAGCCGGGCATATCGAGATCGACGCACCAAAGCGTCGAATGGATGTTGCAACCGATGGCGAGGTCGAGAAGTTCCCCATGCCGCTGCGATACCGCATCCACAAGCAAGCATTGCGCGTGATTGCTCCGGCGATCACGTCGTGAACGCACGAGCTGGCAACCTGTCTCCATGCGCACATTGATCCATCTGTCAGATCTTCACTTCGGCGCGGTCGACGAGTCCTTGATTGCGCCCTTGAGGGAAAAAATCCTCACGCTCGCCCCGGATCTCATCGTCGTTTCAGGCGATCTCACGCAACGTGCGCAAATTGCCCAGTTCGAACAGGCGCGCCAATTCCTCGACACGCTGCCAACGCCACAAATCATCGTTCCCGGTAATCACGATATCCCCCTGCACAATATCGCGCGACGTTTCCTGAGGCCGCTTGATCGTTACAAACGGTACATCACAAGCGACTTGGAACCTTCCTACGTCGACAGTGAAATTGCAATTGTCGGACTGAACTCTGCGCGTTCGGCGACAATCAAGAGGGGTCGTATCAACGCTGGGCAAATCTTGCGTGCACGTGAACGGTTAGAACACGCGAGTCCGCAAGCGATTCGCATTGTCGTCAGTCATCACCCCTTCGACGCGCTGGATGCAGTCGGCACGGACATCGTCGGTCGCGCTCATTTGGCGATGCAAACATTCGCCGCGTGCGGCGTTGATGTGCTGCTATCGGGCCACCTCCATGCCGCCACCACGATTGAAACGGCTTCGCGTTATCGCATCCAGGGGTTCGCGGCGATTGTTGTCCAGGCAGGAACGGCAACCTCAATCCGGCGGCGTGGCGAAAACAACTCGTTCAACGTTCTTCGCATCGAACGCACGCGCATCAGTGTCCAACCGCATGCATGGATTCCGGTTGCTGGTGAGTACCAGGCATCAAGCGAAACGCTGTTCAGTCACAGCGGCGACGGCTGGTCGCAGCTATCGGGGTGATCGCAATCGTTCCTGGACGTCACCATTGAATGCGCAACTCAAGCTGGCTTATCGTCGCTGTTGCGCGAACAAGGTACGCATTGGTTCGGCTGTGTCACATGTCAGCTATCTGGCAGATTGATCGATCAGGCGAGTGACTGGAACTGGCCGAACAGCGTCCGCAGCAATTCGATCGCGTTCGGCGCGTGGCCTCGACAGGCGCCGACAACCGACGCTGAATCGTGTGGTCGCGATTGCAGGCTGGTTCAGCGGCATGGCGCACACTGTGACGCGAACCTAAACGGAGTCATCAGCCATGCATTCTTCCTTGTTTGCCTTGACCGCAGTCGTCGCACTGGGCGTTGCTGCCAGCGTTGGTGCACAAACCATCGGTTACAACGTCCGCACCGGCGATGTCTGGGTGGACAACCGCCTCGGTGAAATCAACGATTACGGCAATCGCAACCGTGATCCGTTCATCAACGAGATGGTCACCAATTACGGCGCGCCGCGCCCGTTTGTCACCGACTTGCTCGGAACGCGCCATTGGTCGCCGGCCGATGTGTACTACGCCTGCTCGATGGCGCATTCGGTGGGCCGTCCCTGCTCGGAAGTGGTTGATCGCTACGATCACGACCGTGGCCACGGATGGGGCGCGGTGGCGCGTTCGTACGGGATCAAGCCGGGTTCGCCGGAGTTCTTCGCGCTCAAGCGCGGCATGGTCGGCACCTACGGTCGCTGGGGCCATCCGATCGTGATGGATCGCGATGAGCACGTGCGCTGGGACAGTCGCCCGATGCATGGCGACCACAAGGTGAAGTACAAGCATGGCCATGGCCATGGCGACGGTAACGACATGGATGGCGGCCACGACCAGTCCGACGACAAGGGCCATGGTCACGGCCATGGCAAGGGCCACGACCAGTCCGACGACAAGGGCCACGGTCATGACAACGGCAATGGCCATGCCCACGGCAAGAAATGAGCATCCGCCGCAGCATTGTCAATTTAATTTCAGGGCGACGCGGACATTGCAGCGTCATTGATGCTGCCGTGCTTCAACTGGCGAGAAGTTTCCACTCGGGCATGGCCGCAGGCATTCCCTACTCGGATGCGATCAACGCCAGAAGAACCGGCCAGCACCAGCGTGACAGATCAGCCTGAACCTGCATCGACGATCAACTCACACGGAATCTGCTCTCTGCTGTCAGGAGAGCGACTTCCACCTCAAAACCGGATCACCGTGCGAATCGATTTGCCTTCGTGCATCAGGGCAAACGCTTCGTTGATGCGTTCCAGCGGCATCTCGTGGGTGATGAATGGATCGAGCGCGATTTCGCCGCGCATCGCCTGTTCGACCATGCCCGGCAACTGCGTGCGGCCGCGCACGCCGCCGAATGCAGAGCCGCGCCAGACGCGCCCGGTCACCAACTGGAATGGCCGCGTGCGGATTTCCTGGCCGGCACCGGCGACGCCGATGATGATGCTCTCGCCCCAGCCCTTGTGGCAGCACTCGAGCGCTGCGCGCATCACATCCACATTGCCGATGCACTCGAAGCTGTAATCGACACCGCCATCGGTCATGTCGACGATGACTTGCTGGATCGGCGTTGATGAGTCGCGCGGGTTCACGCAATCGGTCGCACCCATCTGTCGCGCCAGTTCGAATTTTGCCGGATTGGCATCGACCGCGATAATGCGACCGGCCTTCGCGATCACCGCGCCCTGGATCACTGCAAGGCCGATGCCACCGACGCCGAATACTGCGACGGTCGCGCCGGGTTCGACCTTGGCAGTATTGAGTACCGCACCGATGCCGGTCGTCACGCCGCAGCCGAGCAGACAGACTTTTTCCAGCGGCGCGGCTTTATTGATGACGGCGAGCGAAATTTCCGGCACCACCGTGTATTCGCTGAAAGTGCTGGTGCCCATGTAGTGATGGATGGATTTTCCGTTGTGCGAAAAGCGCGACGTTCCATCGGGCATCTGCCCACGCCCCTGCGTCGCGCGCACGGCCTGGCAAAGATTGGTCTTGCCTGATTTGCAGAACTTGCACTGCCGGCATTCGGCCGTGTACAGCGGAATCACGTGATCGCCGACCGCAACGCTGGTCACACCCGCGCCGATTTCCACCACGATGCCGCCGCCTTCGTGGCCGAGCACGACGGGGAACAATCCTTCCGGATCATCGCCGATCAGGGTGAACGCATCGGTGTGGCAGACGCCAGTCGCCTTGATCTGCACCAACACCTCGCCCGCACGCGGACCTTCGACGTCGATCTCTTCGATCGACAACGGCTTGCCCGCTTCCCACGCAACGGCGGCACGGCTTTTCATGGATGGCTCCTTCTACGTTTTATTGGATAGATCAAGCGGTGCATGCCGTAATTCCACCCCGGCCATCACGCTTGGCGCGATGGCGTTCGGGCCAGCGAGCCATGCGTTTCATCGCATGGCTCAAGCGCTGTCTCTCACCCCGCAACATTTCTTGAACTTGCGTCCACTCCCGCACGGACACGGATCGTTGTGGCCCGGTGCTGCTTCTTTGCGGATCGGTACGCGCGAGACGGATTGTTCGAGCCGATGCAGGTTGAGGT
>JBDSVN010000022.1:0-6446 GCA_039927175.1 Lysobacteraceae bacterium
TGTTGTTGAACGAAGCGAATAACCTGGGATCACACATGGCAAAGCCTGCAACTGCTGGGAAAACGAAGAAGAAGATCAAGCGCGTCGTCACCGACGGAATCGCGCATGTCCAGGCTTCGTTCAACAACACCATCATCACGATCACCGACCGCCAGGGCAACGCGCTGTCGTGGGCGACTTCGGGCGGCGCGGGTTTTCGCGGTTCGCGCAAGTCCACCCCGTTCGCAGCACAGGTTGCCGCCGAAAAAGCCGGCAAGGCCGCGCTCGACTACGGTGTGAAGACGCTGGAAGTGCGCATCAAGGGGCCAGGCCCGGGTCGTGAGTCCGCCGTGCGTTCGCTCAACAACGTTGGCTACAAGGTGATGAACATCATCGACGTCACGCCGATTCCGCACAACGGCTGCCGTCCGCCGAAAAAGCGCCGCGTCTAACACAGTTGATTCTTGCGATCGTCCTTGGTCGCGAAAATAAAGAGACTATCCAATGGCACGTTACATCGGACCTACCTGCAAGCTCGCCCGTCGTGAAGGCGCTGACCTCGGCCTGAAAAGCCCGGCCCGCGCGATCGATTCCAAATGCAAGCTCGAGAACAAGCCTGGCCAGCACGGCGTTGCCGGTGCGCGCAAGGGCAAGCTCTCCGACTATGCCACCCAGTTGCGCGAGAAGCAGAAGCTCAAGCGCATCTACGGCATGCTCGAGCGCCAGTTCCGCAGCTATTACAGCAAAGCCGCGCGTCGCAAGGGCAATACCGGCGACACCCTGTTGCAGTTGCTTGAAATGCGCCTCGACAACGTCGTCTATCGCATGGGTTTCGCGGTTACCCGTCCGCAGGCGCGCCAGTTGGTGTCGCATTGCGCGGTGCTGGTGAACGGCAAGTCGGTGAACCTGCCTTCCTACCAGGTCAAGTCCGGCGACGTGATTTCGCTGACCGAACGCGCTTCGCGCCAGTTGTCGGTGCAAGAAGCTCTGACGATCTCCGCGCAGATGGACCTGGTGCCGGCATGGATCGACGTTGATGCCAAGAAATTCAGCGGCGTGTTCAAGTCGATTCCGGAACGTTCCGACCTGCCTTCGGACATCAACGAAGCGTTGATCGTCGAGCTGTATTCGAAGTAATTCTCGTAGAAGCAAAGCGTCAACAGCACTGCTGCTGCACCGAAATTCATTCAGGAGTACGCGTAACCATGTCGGTTTCCGCCCATCAGGTGCTGCGTCCGCGCGGCCCGAACATCGAACGCATCACCACGCACCGCGCAAAGGTCGTGATCGAGCCGCTCGAACGCGGCTACGGCCACACCCTCGGCAATGCACTGCGTCGCGTGCTGCTCTCGTCGATTCCCGGCTATGCCATCACGGAAGTCGAGATCGATGGCGTGCTGCACGAATACACCACCGTCGAAGGCTTGCAGGAAGATGTGATCGAAATCCTGCTGAACCTGAAGGACGTTGCGATCCGCATGCACAACGTCGACCACAGCATGCTCACCCTGACCAAACAGGGCAAGGGCGTGGTCACTGCAGGTGACATCAAGACCGACCACAATGTCGAGATCCTCAACACCGACCACGTGATCTGTCACCTGACCAAGGACACCTCGATCAACATGCGGCTCAAGGTCGAGCGCGGTTTCGGCTATCAGCCTGCAACCGCGCGTCGCCAGCCGGATGAAGAGACCCGCACGATCGGCCGCCTGATGCTCGACGCCTCGTTCTGCCCGGTTACCCGTGTCGCGTATGCGGTGGAAGCTGCGCGTGTCGAACAGCGCACCGACCTCGACAAGCTGGTCATCGACATCGAAACCAACGGCACGATCGACGCCGAGGAAGCCGTGCGCACCGCCGCCGACATCCTCACCGATCAGCTCTCCGTGTTCGGTGATTTCACCCATCGCACGCGTGGCGAACCGAAGGTGGCCACCGCCGGAGTCGATCCGGTGCTGTTGCGTCCGATCGACGATCTGGAGCTCACCGTGCGTTCGGCGAACTGCCTGAAGGCCGAGAACATCTATTACATCGGCGACTTGATCCAGAAGACTGAAGTTGAACTGCTCAAGACCCCGAACCTCGGCAAGAAATCGCTCACCGAGATCAAGGAAGTGCTCGCGCAGCGTGGCTTGTCGCTCGGCATGAAGTTGGAAAACTGGCCGCCGGCCGGTTTGCAGCAAGGCATGATGGGGTAAGGCAAGGCGTTTGCGAACCACAGGTTCGCGACTTGCCGAACGCCCGACCGAAAGGTCGGGCCGGGGAATTCCCCGGCCCAAGTGAATCGAAGTGAATGCAACCGAAAGGTCGGGCCGGGAGAATTCCCGACCCAAGTTGATCGAAGAAAATGCATTTTCAAGGCGGGCCGGGGGAATTCCCCGACCCAAGTGAATCGAAGTGAATGCAACCGAAAGGTCGGCCGAGTGAAACCTTGGCTCAGATGGTTCGAAGCAGATGTGAGTTGAATCAATGGGCCGGGTACGGGCCTTACAGTTGAAGCACAAGGTTACGCTGCGGCACGCAGCGACCAACACCAGGAAGCACGACCATGCGCCACCAGAAAGCCGGACGTAAATTCAGCCGCACCAGCTCGCATCGCCAGGCGATGTTCAGCAATATGGCGGCGTCGCTGATCAAGCACGAACTGATCCGCACCACGCTGCCCAAGGCCAAGGAATTGCGCCGGGTTGCCGAACCGCTGATCACGATGGCCAAGATCGATGGCGTTGCCAATCGCCGCCTTGCATTCTCGCGTTTGCGCGACAAGCAAGCCGTCGGCAAGTTGTTCGTCGAACTGGGTCCGCGTTACACCACGCGTCCGGGCGGTTACCTGCGCATCCTCAAGTGCGGCTACCGCGCTGGCGATAATGCACCGATGGCGTATGTCGAACTGGTCGATCGCCCGCGCACGGACGCCGTCGCCGAGTAATCGAGGCGTTGCAGAAGTAATCGAAAAACCCCGGCACGTCCGGGGTTTTTCATGCGCGGCGCGAAGACAGGTGCATGAACTTGACGCCTGCGTTAGTGTCTGACTTCGTTCCACCTATCCGGATCACCACGCATGCATCCGAATCGCCAAGCGTTCCGTCTCCAATTCCTGTTTGGGTTTCTCGCATGCGCCGCAATGATGGGCTATGCGTTGTATGCGGAATTCGTGCTGCGCCTGGAGCCGTGTCCGCTGTGCATCTTCCAGCGCGTTGCAACGACAGTGCTCGGAATCGTGTTCCTGCTCGGCGCCTTGTCCGGGCCGAAATCAGTCGGTGGGCAGCGCAGCTGGGGTGCTCTTGCACTGCTGGCGGCACTTGCCGGCATCGCAGTTGCCGGGCGGCATCTTTGGATCCAGTCATTGCCGGCTGACCAGGTTCCGGCTTGCGGGCCACCGCTGGCCTACATGCGACAGGTCATGGGCTTCAGCAAGATGCTGGTGAAAGTTTTCACCGGTTCCGGCGAATGTGCGCAGATCAGCTGGCGTTTTCTCGGGTTGGCAATGCCAGCTTGGGTGCTGATCTGTTTCGTGTTGTTGGCGATCTGGGCCTTGTACGCCGGATTCCGTCGACGTCACTGAGTGCAATGATGGCCGGTATGGTTCCAAAGGAGCTCTACATGTCATCGCTATCAAACTCAAGGCAGATCACCGGGCTGGTCGGCTGGTTTGTTCTCAGTTTCGCCGCTTCAGCAGTCGGAGCGGTGGCGTCGATCGAGGCGAAATCGTTTTATGCTCAACTTGTCCAGCCGGCATGGGCACCGCCGGCGTGGCTTTTCGGGCCGGTCTGGACAGCGCTGTATGCGTTGATGGCAATAGCCGCATGGTTGGTCTGGAAAGCTGGTGGCTGGCGTGCGCATCGAGGCGCGCTTGTGTTGTTCATCGTGCAACTGCTCGTCAATGCCTTGTGGAGTTGGCTGTTCTTTGCCTGGCACCACGGCGCTTACGCCTTCATCGATATCGTCGTGTTGTGGATCTTGATCGTCACGACGCTGGTTTTGTTTTGGCGCGTGCGTCCACTCACTGGCGTGCTGTTGATTCCCTATCTGTTGTGGGTCAGCTTTGCGATGGCGCTCAACTACGCCGTCTGGCAACTCAACCCGCATGTTCTAGGGTAGCAACGCGTCGATACTGATCCAACGGTTGTCGTTATCGGTTGTCGTTGATGAAGCGTGCCCGTTGGCATCAGCAGGATGCGCACCACTTGGCATCGACGCCAGCTATGGCATGATGCCTGCTGCGCCGCAACAATCGACCGCCATGCACGCCGTCCCCATGCCCGCCACGACCTCGCCGATTCCGACCTCAGCAGATGCGAACGCATCGCTGGAAGCATGGTCGCCACAAAGCTGGCGTACGCGCGCCGTGGCGCAGATGCCGATGTATCCCGATGCGCAGGCACTCGAATCGGCGCTCGTGGAATTGCGCCGATTGCCGCCGCTGGTGACGTCGTGGGAAATCCTTTCGCTCAAGCAGCAACTCGCCGAAGCGCAGGATGGCAAGCGCTTCCTGTTGCAGGGCGGTGATTGCGCCGAGAGTTTCGTCGATTGCTCGTCAGACATTATCGCCAACCGGCTGAAAGTGCTGCTGCAGATGAGCCTTGTGCTGGTGCATGGATTACGCCAACCGGTGATTCGCGTCGGACGCTTCGCCGGCCAGTATGCGAAACCGCGTTCGGCCGATACCGAAACGCGCGGCGGCTTGACCCTGCCGAGTTATCGCGGCGACATCATCAACGGGCAGGCGTTCGAACTCGCAGCGCGCACGCCGGATCCGCACCGTTTGCTGAAAGCGCACGCGCGGTCGGCGATGACGATGAATTTCGTGCGTGCGTTGATCGATGGTGGTTTCGCCGACTTGCACCACCCTGAATACTGGAGCCTGGACTGGGTTGGGCATTCGCCGTTGTCGGACGATTACACGCGCATGGTCGCTGCGATCGGCGATGCAGTGCGCTTCATGGAAACGATCTCCGGCGAGTCATTGCACAACCTCAATCGCGCCGATTTCTATACGTCGCACGAAGCGCTGTTGTTGCCATACGAGGAAGCGCTGACACGCCAGGTGCCGCGCCAGCACGGCAGTTTCAACCTGTCCACGCATTTCCCGTGGATTGGCATGCGCACTGCTGCGATCGATGGCGCGCACGTGGAATACCTGCGTGGCGTGCGTAATCCGATCGGCTTGAAAGTAGGTGCCGCGATGATGGCCGATGGCTTGTTGCGGTTGCTGGACGTGCTGTCGCCGGATCACGAACCGGGACGAATTACGCTGATCCATCGTTTTGGTGCGACCCGGATTGGCGAGTTGTTGCCGCCACTGCTCGACGCGTTGCATCGCGAAGGTCGTCGCGTGTTGTGGATTTCCGACCCGATGCACGGCAACACCGAGAGTACGTCGAACGGTTACAAGACGCGCCCGTTCGTGGCGATTCGCAGCGAACTTGAACAGGCATTCGAGATCCATGCAGCGCACGAATCAAGACTTGGCGGCGTACATCTGGAGCTGACTGGCGAGAATGTCACCGAATGCACTGGTGGAGCGCGCGCACTCACTGAAACCGACCTTGAACGCGCCTATCATTCGACCGTCGATCCGCGGTTGAACTACGAACAGTCGCTGGAACTGGCGATGTTGATCGTGCGCAAATCGGGTTATTCGCGCGCGTAGCATCACGCGATGATCAAGCCTGCGCCGCATCGAATCGCGACGCTCAGGTCGCTGCTGGCGAACCGATAAACAGCAGACCGATCACGCCAAGTGCGTACAGGGCCAGCACCAGCCATGAGTCGATTCCCATGCGCCACCATTGGCGCTTGGAACGCAATACGAGGCCTGCCAGGTACACGGTTGTCAGAAGAATGCCGAGTCCGGTGAGGTAGACGTCGGTCGGTTGCGCATCCGGCAGCACGGCTTTTCCCGACAGCAGTGTCGCCATGAGGAACAACACCGGCAGGAAAGCATTGCCTCCGAAAATGTCACTGACAGCGAGCCGGTAATGCCCGTCGCGCACCGACTGCAATCCGGTCGCCAGTTCCGGCAATGAGGTTGCTGCTGCCAGCACCGTGGCTGCGAACACGGCGCCAGTCATGCCGATGGATTTGGCGATTGCCTCGCCGCTGATCTCGAGCGCGACGCCCGCAGCCAGGGTCGCCAGCGCCCCGGCGCCGAATACCCACAGCGTGGGTGAGATTGATGTTTTTCTCGCGGGCTGCTTCGCAACCGGTTTGGAATCGTTTGATTGCGATTTGCGTGCATGGCCGATCACGTAGAGGCCCGCCATCCATGCGAGCAGGATCAGCAACACGACCGGCGTCACGCGCAGGTACAACATGCCAGCCGGAAGATGATGGCCCATGATCGTCAATGCCAGCACCGCAATCACCAGCACGCCCTCGATCACCAGTGCCGGCGCATCGGCGCGATAGGTCAACGGCGCGACACGGCCTAGTCCCCACAGGTCGATGAACGCGAGCACCAC
>JBDSVN010000023.1:0-3872 GCA_039927175.1 Lysobacteraceae bacterium
GCCTCGGACAATGCGAACAGTCTGCCGAGTACGGATCCGAGCGCGCCCTCGGAACTGGCCAACTGCTGCATGGCCGCCGCGTCGCCCGGATTGGCCTTGGCCGCGTTCAGGCCGGAGATCGCCGCGCCGCGGGCGCGAACCACCGCTTCCAGCGTTTCGCTCTCGTGCTTCATGTAGCCCTTGGCGGTTTCGACCAGGTTCGGGATCAGGTCGTAGCGACGGGTGAGCTGCACGTCGATCTGCGCGAACGCGTTCTTGTAGCCGTTGCGCGCGGTGACCAGGCCGTTGTAGATGCCGATGCCCCACAGCGCCAAGACAATGGCGAGGCCGAGCAAGCCAAGGATCAGAACAACCAATACCGTAACCATGCGTGTTTCTCCTGTGATGACAGCACCAACCGACGAACAGATGGTGCCGCACGTTCAATATCGCAATCCTGCGGCTGAACGCGCGAACCAATCACAGGGTGCGGCGCTCAACACGCGCTAGAATGCACGCTCATTCGCAGCATACGCATCCGATGCCAGCAACGAAAGTAACACTCATCCTTCTCCGCAGCGCAGCCTGCGCACTTCTGTGCGTTTCAGCTGCGACGATCGCGCAGCCCATGCCTGCTCCGGCAGCACCCGTTGCCGCGGAACGCGAACCGAGCTTCCTTGGCGACGCACGCGCGATGGATGCCATGGCGCAGCAGATCGTCGAACGCGCGCATCTCCCAGGCATGGCGATGGTGATCGTGCAGAACGGCAAGATCCTGGTGATGCGCGGCTACGGAGTCACCGATGCACGCAGCAATGACCCAGTCACCACCGACACCGTGTTCCGACTGGCGTCGTTGTCCAAGGCCTTTGCCGGAACCCTGACTGCGCTACTCGTCAAGGACGGCACGTTGCGCTGGGATATGCGCGTCGCCGATGAATTGCCCGCATTCAAACTGGCCGATCTGCAGGACACCCAAAGCCTGACCGTGCGCGACATCCTGAGCCAGCGTGCGGGCCTGACCCACAACACCTACGACCGCGACCTCGAATCGGACATTCCCTACGAGTTGCTGGTGCAGAAACTTGCCAATGCGCCACTCGCCTGTTCGCCGGGCGATTGTTACGCCTACCAGAACATCGCCTTCAGCCTGATCGGCGACATCGTGTTCACCACCACTGGCGATTTCTATTCGCACCAGGTCGAGAAGCGTTTGTTCCATCCGCTCGGAATGTACGACTCCAGCTATGGCCGCGATGCACTGGAAGCGAGCCCGAGTTGGGCGCGGCCGCATGTGCGTGGCGGTAGCGGCTGGACACCGATCCGTCCGCAGGAAGCGTATTACCGGATTCCGCCCGCAGCTGGCGTCAACACCAGTATCCATGACATGGCGCAATGGCTGCTCGCGCAAATGGGCCATCGACCCGACGTGCTGGCGCCCGATGTGTTGGCCGATGTGCACACACCGCTGGTGCCGACGCCGGACCAGATGCACGGCGCACCGTGGCGTCGCGAACGCCTGTTGAGTGCGTCCTATGCGACCGGCTGGCGCATCTTCAATTACGCCGGCCACACACTCGTTTTCCACGGCGGCGCAGTGCAGGGTTATCGGAGCGAAATCGCATTCCTGCCCGATCGCGATATCGGCGCAGTCATTCTGTGGAATTCGGAAAGCGCAGCGCCCAGCGGCTTGATGCCGACCATCATCGATCGCGCACTTGGATTGCCGGCGCAGGACTGGATCGGGTTGGATAAATTGTCTGCGCAGCCTGCGACGCCGCGCCACCACGGCAAGTCATCGCGCAAGCCAGGCAAGTCGAAGCCGGCGAAAAAAAGTGGCAGGAAACACCGCGGTCATTGATCGCAGGCAACACGATTGCCCTTGCGAGACGGCGCTCCGAATCAGCGATCGACCGAATCAAGCCAGGTTGAATCAGGCCAGGTTAAATCGGGCCAACCAGAATCAGGTCAGGTTGAGCAGCGGCTTCAAGCCGCCGAAGTAATAACCCTGGCAATAGTCCACGCCGATGTCGCGGATGTGCTGGAACACATCTTCGGTTTCGACGAACTCGGCGATCGTCTGCATGCCCATCACCTTGCCGATCCGATGGATCGCCTCGACCATCGCCAGGTTGATCGGATCGGTCGCCGCGTCGCGCACGAATTGGCCGTCGATCTTGACGAAGTCCACCGGCAGCCGCTTGAGATAGGAAAACGAATTCTGTCCGCTGCCGAAATCATCCAGCGCGAATCGGCAACCGTGCCGCTTCATCATGGTGATGAACTTGCCGACTTCGTCGAGATTGGCGATCGCCTCGTTCTCGGTGATCTCGAAGCACAGCGTCGCATCGGTCGGCAGCATGCGCGCCTGTTCCTCGGCAAAATCGCGAAACTCCGGATCGCTGAGCGATGAGCCGGACAGGTTGATGGTCACCAGCTCCGGCAGCAGGCGTCCGGTCCCAGCACGCCATTGCAGCCATTCGCAGACCTGCGAAGTCACCCAGCGATCGATGCGTCCCATCAATCCGTAACGTTGCGCCGCCGGCAGGAATTCGCCAGGAGGAATCAGGCGGCCACTTGCGTCGGGAAGACAGATCAGGATTTCCAGGTGGCGGCCACTGATGCGACCTTGCGAAGTCGGCACGATGTCCTGGAACATCAGCTGGAAATCGCCGACTTCCAGCGCCGTCTGCAATCGCGGAACCCAGCGCATCTCGCCCTGGCGTTGCGCGACCTCGGTATCAGCCGGTTCGAACAGGTGTACGCGATTGCGCCCGCGCTCCTTGGCGACATAGCAGGCTGCGTCCACCGACATCAGCACATCGTCGATGCTGTGCGCATCGCCAGCGATCGAGGCGACACCGACCGAACCGCCGATGCTGAACTGGCGATCGCCCCAATCGAACCGCAAGTGCGCCAGCGCGTCGACGACATCCTGCGCAATACCGACCGCCTGGTTGGTTCCCATCTGCGGCAGCAGCAATCCGAATTCATCGCCACCCAGGCGCGCAAGCAAGTCGTTCTCACCGGTCAGCTTGCGCAAGGTGGTGGCCACGTCCTTGAGCAAGGCATCGCCGGCGGCATGCCCGCAACTGTCGTTGACCAACTTGAATTGATCGAGGTCGATGTAGCACAACGCGTGCGGTCCACCGCCCGCCTGCGCATCGCCTAGCAGTCGCTTGAGCCTGCGCTCGAACTCCTCGCGGTTGTACAGGCCTGTCAGTGGATCGTGGCTGGCGCGATGGGCGAGTTCGCGCATCAGGTTCGTGGTCTGCGAGACGTCGCGAAACGTCAGCACAAGTCCTTTCGGCCTGCCCAGATCATCCATCAACACGGCAACCGACAACTGCATCTGCCGCTCGCTGCCATCGCGTGCGCGCAGGGTCAAGCCGGTTTCAGAGGCGTTGTGGAACCATGCAGACAACGAAGCCGGATCCGAATGCAGTGGAGGCTCGCGCATGCCACTCAACGGCAGCACTTCCATGACTTGCTTGCCGGCCGCGTTCGCGCGCGTCCAGCCGGTAATGTGTTCGGCGGCAGGATTGATGTAGTCGATCATGCCTTCTGCGTCGAGGCTGATCACGCCGTCGGCGATCGCACCAAGCACTGCCTGAGCCCAGCTTTTCTCGACGGCATTCTGCGGCACTGAGGATGATTTCCCGGGCGGACTCGTCGCATTCATGCCCAATGTCCCGGGCACTGGCTGGCGATCTGATTGCCGCACGGAACGACGCGCATGACTCGACGTGTCGATACGATCGGCAACCCGTGGATGTGCGGCATTGCATTCTCCTGCGCAGCAGCACTCTATCCTAAGCCACCGGATGAAGAATACGACAGCTTTCAATGTGGATGCGTGACGCGTGCGCCGTAACCGCGGACTTCCATCGCAT